>JBMOQZ010000372.1:0-5648 GCA_049322475.1 Myxococcota bacterium
TCCACGTCGTCGACGTCGGCCTCGAAGTACCAGACGTCGTCGCGGTAGTAGCCGTCCCAGTAGCAGCCGGCGTCGGCATAGGTGACGTACGGGGCGGTGTCCACCGGCGCGGGGTGCGGGTCCTCGTAGACGAAGTAGCAGCCGGGGAGGGCGGCGAGGACGGCGGCGGTGAGGGCGCGCATGAGAGAGTCTCCTTTCGCCGGGACAGACGCGCGACGGTCCGGACGTATTCACGTGCCGTCCCGGGCCCCGCCGTCGGATGCTACAGTGGCGCGATGCTGCTCCTCCTCGCTTGCGTGCCCGCGGAAGACGACGACGCGCCCGGCGTGATCGCGCCCGTGGGCGGCGACGACACGGGCCTCGACGTGATCGACGACACGGACACGACGGTCGCCGACGACACCGGCGAGCCCCCCGAGGAGGAGGACCCGCCCCCGCCCCAGCTCGTGATCAACGAGGTGATGACGGAGAACAGCTACACGCTGAAGGTCGACGGCGCCTACCCGGACTGGATCGAGATCTACAACCCCACCGCCGAGACGGTCGCGATGACGCGGCTGACGCTCGTGGACGGCAGCGGGCTCATCTGGATGGGGACCGAGGGCGAGCTCGCCCCCGGCACCTACACCCTCGTCTACGCGGACAGCGCCGACAACGGGCTCCACGCGCCGTTCTCGCTGGATCAGGACGGCGACGTCGTGACGCTCGGCGTCGACGGCTACGTGGTCGACCGCATCGCCACCGGCGAGATCGACGAGGACCTCTCGTGGGCGCGCATCCCGGACGGCGGCGACTGGTACCCCACCGCGTGGACCACGCCCGGCGAGACCAACGGCGACGAGCCGTCGGACACGCTCGACCCGATGGCCACGCTCTTCACGCTCCAGCAGGTGCACCAGGTGCACCTCGACCTCGGGTCGTCCGGCTACCAGGCGCTGCGCTCCTCGCCGACGACCTACACGGAGATCAACAGCTTCACCCTCGGCGACTCGATGATCGAGGACGTCGGCGTCCGCCTCGCCGGCAGCATGACGTACCAGCCGATCACGTCGAAGGCGCGCTTCAAGGTCGACTTCAACCGCTACGGGGACCACCGCTTCCGCGGCCTGAAGAAGATCAACCTGCTGAACATGTACTACGAGCCGAGCTACGTCTGCGAGTACCTCGGCTACTACGTCTTCGAGAGCTTCGAGGTGCCGGCGCCGCGCAACGCGTACGCGTGGGTGACGGTCAACGACGGCTCGTCCGACCTCGACTACGGCCTCTACCTCTTCTCCGAGACCTACGACGACGTCTGGCTCGACTACTGGTACGGGAACTCGGGCGGCTACCTCTGGGAGCCCAACTACGGCGACATCACGTCGGGCTCGGGGTCGTGGGACTGCGAGGAGGGCGCCTGCGACACGAGCGTCATCGAGCCGATCGCGGACCTGATGCGCTCGTCGGCGACCGACGCGAACGTCGCCGAGATCGAGCTCTACCTCGATCTGGAGGAGTCGCTGCGCGAGATCGCGGTGGAGCTCGCGATCGGGCAGTGGGACGGCTACTGCGCCGTCCACAACTACCGCCTGTACTGGGACCCCGACACCGAGCTCGTCACCATCATCCCGTCGAGCCTCGACCTGACGTTCGACAACTACGGCGACTACGGCGACGACCTCTACAGCTGCAGCGGGTCGCTGCTCTCGTGGTGCCTGTCGAACGAGGGCTGCGAGGAGCGCTACAACGACATCCTGCTCGACCTCGCCGACCAGTGGGAGAGCGAGTCGTGGGACCTGCTCGGGAAGATCGACGAGATCGAGACGCTCATCGACAGCTACGCCTACGACGACGACGCGATCGGGCGCGCGCAGTACAGCTACGCCCAGCACCTGTCGAACCTCGACCGGGTGCGGACCTACGTGATCAACCAGCCGGACGTGATCCGCAGCGCGGTGGCGAATCGGTAGTGAGTCGTCAGTTGGTCAGTGACCACTGAAAACTGACGACTGACCACTACCACTCGCAGACGAACTGCTTCTCGGTGGAGCAGGAGAGGTCGCCCCACTCGCCGCGGCGGCCGCTGGTGTTGGTGACGGCACAGTCGCCGCTGCCGTCGGGCTCGGAGCTCGACCACTCGTCGTAGTACATGATCGAGCCGTCGACCCACTCCCAGGTGCCGTCGCCGTCCTCGTCGGACGCGCCGATCCAGGCGGGGGTGGTCACGAGCGAGACGAGCTGCGTGTTCTCGGAGCTGTTGTCGACGATGGCGAGGGAGCCGCCCATGCCCTCGCAGGCGAGCTTCGCGTCGTCCCAGGCCGCGCCGGTGGTGCAGATCGCGTGGGAGCCCGAGGTGGTGCAGCCCCAGCAGGTGGCGAGCTCGTCGACGTAGCCGTCGCAGTCGTTGTCGATCGAGTCGCAGGACTCGGTGCCGACGGGGGTGGCGGAGGCGGACGCGTCGTCGCAGTCGCCGGTGCAGATGGTGTAGCCGTCGCCGTCCTGGTCGGCGCTCTCGTCGGTGGTGGCGTCGCAGTCGTCGTCGAGGCCGTCGCAGGTCTCCTCGGCGTCCGGGTAGACGGTGGCGCGCGAGTCGTCGCAGTCGCCCTCGCAGGTGGCCCAGCCGTCGGCGTCGAGGTCGTAGTCCTCGTCGACGAGGTCGTCGCAGTCGTTGTCGAGACCGTCGCACACGTCGAAGGCGCCGGGGCCGACGTCGGGGTCGCCCTCGTCGCAGTCGCCGGAGCACTCGCTGTAGCCGTCGCCGTCGAAGTCCCAGATCTCGTCGACGTCGCCGTCGCAGTCGTTGTCGATGCCGTCGCAGGCCTCGGCCGCGTCGGGGAAGACGAAGCCGTCGCGGTCGTCGCAGTCGTCGCAGGCGAGCACGCCGTCGCCGTCGAAGTCGTCCTCGTCGACGAAGCCGTCGCAGTCGTCGTCGATGCCGTTGCAGAGCTCGGGCGCGTCCGGGAAGGTGGTCGGCGCGTGGTCGTCGCAGTCGGCGTCCTCGACGTCGACCTGGTCGCCGCAGAGCGCCCGGCTGACGAAGCCGTCGTCGTCCTCGTCGTAGTCGCCCTCGTCCTCGTCGCCGTCGCAGTCGTTGTCCTCGCCGTCGCAGAGCTCCTCGGCGCCGGGGTGCACGGCGGCGTCGTCGGGCTCGCAGTCGTCGGCGTCGGGGGTGCCGTCGTGGTCGGCGTCCCAGACCTCGGGATCCTTGTCGGGGGCCTCCCAGGTGTCGGTGTCCTCGCCGGAGATGCCGGTCTCGGACCCGCAGGCGGAGAGCAGCGTGAGCCAGAGCATGGCGTATCCTACCCGCTCCTCGGCGGATTGGAGCGAGATGAAGCGACTGCAGCTCACCCGGGACACCGTCGGGACCGTGGCGCGTGGGCACCCGTGGGTCTACCGCGAAGGCGTGCGCGGATCGGCCGGCGTCGGCGAGCCCGTGCTCCTCGTCGACGCCGCGGGGCGCGCGGTCGCGTTCGGGCTCTTCGACGAGGGGCCCATCGCGGTGCGGGTGCTGGGGCGCGAGGCGCAGGAGGTCGCGGGGCTCGTGCGCCGGCGCCTGGACGCGGCGTGGGAGCGGCGGCGCCTCGTCGGGGGCGACACCGACTGCTTCCGCGCCTGCAACGGCGAGGGCGACGCGCTGCCCGGCGTGGTGATCGACCGCTACGCGGACGTCGCCGTGCTGAAGCTGTACGCGAAGGCCTGGGAGCGGCACCTCGGCGCGATCGTGGACGCGGTCGCGACGCGGGTTCGCACCGTGTATCGGCGCTTCGGCGTCGCCCGCGTCGACGATCGCGAGGGCGGCGAGACCCTCGCCGGCGAGGAGCCGCCGGACGGCGTGGTGGTGCGCGAGCACGGGATGAGGATGCTGGCGCGCGTGCGGAGCGGGCAGAAGACCGGGCTCTTCCTCGACCAGCGGGAGCACCGGCGGCTCGTGCGCGGCTGGTCGGGGGGGCGGAGCGTCGCGAACCTGTTCAGCTACAACGGCGGCTTCTCGCTCGCGGCGGCGCTCGGCGGGGCGACGCGCGTGGTGAGCGTGGACGTCGCCCCGGCGGCGATCGAGGACGCGAAGGAGAACTTCCGGCTCAACGGGATCGACCCCGCGCGCCACGGGTTCGAGGTCGCGGACGCGTTCCAGTGGAGCGGGAAGGCGGACCTCGTCGTGTGCGACCCGCCCTCGCTGGCGCACACGCGGGAGCAGGAGGGCGCCGCGCGCAAGGCCTACCGCGACCTGCACAAGCGCATCGCCGGCGCCCCGCTGATCGCCACCTCGTCGTGTACCGCGCGGTTGTCCCACGAGCGGTGGGAGGAGGCCGTGCGGGAGGGGCTCGGCGGCGGGTACGCGTGGCTCTGGCGCAGCGCCGAGCCGGTGGATCATCCCGTGGGGATCGCGCACCCGGAGGGGAGGTACCTGAAGTTCGCGCTGGTCGCGCGGGTCTGACGAGCCCGACCCGAAGCCCGTAGCCCGTAGCCTCTCCGAGAACCCGCAGCCCGAATACAATCCCGCGGTGTACCCGCGCACCTTCGGCGACTACGTCCTGCTCGAGCGGCTCGGCGCGGGTGGGATGTCGGAGGTCGACCTCGCGCGCAAGTCCGCCGGCGAGGGCAGCTTCGTGCGGTTCCTCGTCATCAAGCGAATCCGCTCGGGGAACAGCGTGGACGAGCAGTACGTCCGCATGTTCCAGGACGAGGCGCGCATCAACGCCGAGCTGTCGCACGAGAACATCGCGCAGGTCTACGACTTCGGGCGCGAGGGCGACGAGCTCTACATGGCGATGGAGTACGTCCCGGGGATCGACCTGCGGGCCGTGCAGCTCGCGCTCGCGAAGAACGGGAAGCTCGTCCCGGTGCGCATCGCGCTGACGGTCCTCTGCGGCGTGCTCAAGGCGCTCCAGTACGCGCACACGCGCGCGGACCAACTCGGCCGGCCGATGAACATCGTGCACCGCGACGTGAACCCGCGGAACGTGATGGTGTCGGTGAACGGCGAGGTGAAGCTCATCGACTTCGGCGTCGCGAAGGCGGCCGACCGCCTCGAGCGCACCGAGGGCAACGCGCTCAAGGGCAAGTTCGCGTACATGGCGCCCGAGCAGATCGACGGGCAGCGCATCGACGGGCGCGTCGACCTCTACGCGGTCGGGCTCGTGCTGCACGAGCTGCTCACCGGCAAGAGCCCGTTCACCGGCCTCACCGACGTGCAGATCCTCCACCGCATCCTCTCCGGCCAGATCCCGCCGCTGCCCGACGGGATCGACCACCCGGACCTCACGCTGCTCCGCGCCCTGCACGCGCGGGCGCTCGCGACGCGCCCGGAGGACCGCTACCGCGACGCCGACGCGATGCGCGCGGACGTGGAGAAGGCGCTGGAGCCCCTCGGCGGGCCCGCGCCGGCCTCGTGGATCGGCGAGCTCGTGCGCGAGGCGGGCCGGGAGCAGGTCGCGGACATCGCGCTCCGGCTCAAGGCCTACCGCGAGGACAGCCTGCCGAACGCGCGCCGCCCGGCCCCCGCGCCGCCGCGTGACCAGTCCGGCACCTTCAACGTCGGCGCCATCGACGAGCCGGCCGCCTCGCTGGGGTGGTTGCCCTGGCTCGTGGGGCTCGGGGGCGGCGCGCTCGGCGTGGTCGGGGTCGCCGGGCTGGTCGCCGCGGCCGCCGCCTTCTGGTTCACGCGGACG
>JBMOQZ010000373.1:0-5611 GCA_049322475.1 Myxococcota bacterium
GCGGCGCGCGCGTCGGCCCGGCGGTCTGGGGGCGCGTGGGCGTCTCCGACTGGGCGTCGGTGGCGATCGCCGTGCACCCCGACGCCGTGTGGGAGGAGAACCCCGAGGACCTCGGCGGCGGTCGCCGTGGTGGCCGGCGGAGGCGTCACCGCGGGCTTCGTGGGCGCCTTCGGGGGCGGCGGCGTGGGCGAGGGCACGGGGGTCGGCGTCGACACCTGCGTGGGGACGTCGCTCCAGGTGGAGCCGCCGCCCGCGGGCTTGAGCAGGCTCATCGCCAGCCAGACGATGTCCTCGCGGTCCTGCTGCGTCACGGGCGGCAGGACGTTGACCTCCTGCACCTTGCCGTTCGCGTCGCGGACCCGGAGCAGCCAGTACTCGCCCTGGTTGGCGAGCGAGACCTGCGGCCCCGACTGCGCCGTGCCCACGGTGAAGCCGCCGAGGGCGAGCGCCTGCTCCCACGTGGCGGGCGACTCGCTCAGGGGCAGGGCGACCGGGATGGCCGCCGCCGCGTCGGAGGACCAGAGCGCCGCGGCGAGCACCGCCGCCGCGAGGAGGTTGCGCGTCGACATCCCGACGAGCGTACCACCGGCGGGCGCGCCCGTGGGGCGTGGCCCCTACCCGACGACGTAGTACTTGCGGGCGTACTCCCCCACCATCCGGTCGGTGTGGAACTGCCGGTGACAGGTCAGGAGGCTGCGGCGCATCCGCGTGATCCACGCCGCGGGCAGCCCGTCGTCGCCCCGCTCGTAGAAGGACGGCACCACCTCGCGCTCGAGCAGCGTGTAGAGGCTCTCGGCGTCGGCGGCGTCCTGCTCCTCGACGGTGGCGTACTCGCGGGCCTCGCCGATCGCCCAGCCGTTCGTCCCGTCGTAGATCTCGGGCCACCAGCCGTCGAGCACGGAGAGGTTCACACCGAGGTTGAGCGGCACCTTCATGCCGCTGGTGCCGCTGGCCTCGCGCGGGCGGCGCGGGTTGTTGAGCCAGACGTCGACGCCCTGGACGAGCCGGCGCGCGACCGCCATGTCGTAGTCCGGGAGGAAGACCACCCGGCCCCGGAAGCGCTCGTCGCGCGTCCAGCGGATGACGTCGCGGATGATGCCCTGCCCGGCGGCGTCGCGGGGGTGGGCCTTGCCGGCGAAGAGGATCTGCACGGGGCGCGTGGCGTCGGACAGGATGCGCTGGAGGCGGGGCGGGTCCGCGAACAGGAGGTTGCCGCGCTTGTAGGGGGCGAAGCGGCGCGCGAAGCCGATGGCGAGGGCGTTCGGGTCGAGCCAGCCGCGGCCCACCTGCCGGCGCGCGTAGTCCACGAGCTCCGCGCGCAGGACGTTCCGCAGGTCCCAGAGGCGCGCCGCGGGGATCCGCTCGATGCCGCCGTCGTCGCCGTCGCGCCAGGCGGGGCAGTGCTCGTCGAAGAGGTCCTGCACGGCGGGGTGCATCCACGACGGCGCGTGCACGCCGTTCGTGACGGAGCCGATCGGCACGCGGTCGACCGGCACGCCGGGGAAGAGGTCCTTCCACATCTGCCGCGTGACCTCGCCGTGCAGCGCGCTCACGCCGTTGGCGGCGCGGGAGCCGCGGATGGCGAGCACGGTCATGCAGAGCGGCTCCTGCAGGTCCCCCGGGCTCACGCGCCCGAGGTTCATGAACGCGCCCTCGGGGAGGCCCATCTCCTCGCGGAGCCCGCCGAGGACCTCCTTCTTGAGGTCCCAGTGGAAGCGGTCGTGGCCGGCCTGCACCGGCGTGTGCGTGGTGAACACGCACGTCTTGCGCGCCGCCTCCAGCGCCGCCGCGGGCGCGAGCCCGCCGTTCATCTCCTCGCGCCACCGCTCGATGATCGCGAAGGCGCAGTGGCCCTCGTTCATGTGGAACACGGACGGCCGGACGCCGACGGCCCTGAGCGCGCGCACGCCGCCGATGCCGAGGAGCACCTCCTGCGCGATGCGGGTGCTCTCGTCGCCGCCGTAGAGCTGCGAGCAGAGGCTGCGGTGCTCGGCCCCGTTGCCCTCGACGTCGGAGTCGAGCAGCAGGAGCCGCGCGCGGCCGACCTTCAGCTCCCACACCGCGGCGCGGTAGGTGTGGTGGCCGTGCGGGACCTCGACGACGACGTCGAGGGGCCGGAGCGGCGTCTGCTCGAGCGGCAGCGGCGGATAAGCGACCACCTGCTTCCCGTGGGCGATGACCTGCTTGAAGTAGCCCTCGCGGTAGAGGAGCCCGACGCCGACGAACGGGATGCCGAGGTCGGAGGCGGACTTCATGTGGTCGCCGGCGAGCACGCCGAGGCCGCCGGAGTAGATGGGCAGCGACTCGTGGAGCGCGAACTCCATCGAGAAGTAGGCCACCGGTCCGGGCAGGGTGGGGAGGTTCTTGGCGGCCCAGGTGTCGGTCGCGGACAGGTAGGCTTGCGCGCGGGCCTCGACCGCGTCGATGCTCCCGGCGGCGCGGGCCTCGATCACGTCGTCCGGCAGCTCGTCGAGGAGCGCGATCGGGTTGTGCCCGACCTCCTCCCAGCGCTCGGCGTGGAGCCCCGCGAACAGCCGGGTGGCGCGCGTGTCCCAGCACCACCACAGGTTGTCCGCGAGCTGCCGCAGGCGCGCGCGCATCTCCGCCAAACCGTCCTCCGCGAAAGGGGTGCTGCTATCCCCCCTCGCCGAGGGGCGCCCATCCCGCTAAGCACCGCGCCATGATCAAGCCCGTTCCCAGGCCGTACATCCGGCGGCAGCTCCTCGTCTGCACCAACAAGCGCGATCCCTCCACCGGGAAGCCGTCCTGCGGGATGCACGGCAGCATCGAGCTCCGCGAGCGGCTGAAGGCCGAGATCAAGGCGCGCGGGCTGAAGCGGGAGGTCCTCGTCACCGGGACGTCCTGCCTCGACTACTGCCCCGCGGAGGGCTGCACGGTCGCCTTCTACCCGGAGGGCGAGTTCGCGATCGTGAACATCACGCCGGAGGACGAGAAAGCGCTCCTTGAGAAGCTGATCGAGGGTTAGGGCGTCCGGATGCCGCCCACCCCCGAGGAGATCGCCGCCCTCGCCTCGCAGCGCGAGGAACGCGCCTCCACTCGCCGCCCCACCGTGCCCGCCCTCGAGGAGATGTTGTTCTCGCCGATCCCGTGCCTCGACCACGGGTTCGTGCGCGTCGTCGACTACATGGGCGACGACGGCGCGGTCGTGCAGGCGGCGCGCGTGTCCTACGGGAAGGGCACGAAGAAGGTCAGCGAGGACCGGGGCCTCATCCGGTACCTCCTGCGGCATCGTCACTCGACCCCGTTCGAGATGTGCGAGGTCAAGCTGCACGTCAAGCTGCCGATCTTCGTGGCGAGGCAGTGGATCCGGCACCGGACCGCCTGTCTCACCGGGGACACGGAGCTCTGGTTCGACCTGCCGGGCGCCGAGCGGCGGGGTCGCCGCCAACGCCACAACATCCCGATCGGCAAGCTGCACCGGCTGTGGCACGAGGGCCAGACGATCGCGGTGGGAAAGAAGAAGCCGACCCACGTCGATCGTGTCGATCGGGAGGGCGTGTACACGGTCCCCGACCTCGCTCGCCTCGTGGAGCGGCGCGAGGAGGACATCCGGAACATGGCCCGCCGGGGTGACCTGGACGTGTCGCGGCGCGAGGGCCGGATCTACGTCTCGGGCGCCGCCTGGCACGACTGGGCCGAGCGCGCGCGCTCCAACCGCGTGAGCCTGCGCGAACGGCTCGCCCGCATGCAGCTCCGGATGTGTGACGAAGTCACGGGCGAGATCCTGCACACCCGCGTCGTCGACGTCTGGGAGACCGGCACCCGGCCCGTCTTCAGGGTCACGTTGGACAACGGGTACTCCATCCAGATGACCCGCGACCACCGGTGCCTCACCGAGCAGGGGTGGAAGACGCTGGGGCAGGCCACGGACGTGGCGGTCGGCGACACCGGCGCCGTGGCCTGGCGCGGGGACGCCCCCGCGTTCGCAGTGAACGGTGTGCCGGCACATCGTGATCCGGAGTGGCTGGCCGGCCGGAGGGCGGAGGGCCTCGGGATCGCCGAGATGGCCGCACGCGCCGGCGTCACGGGCCACACCATCCGCAAGTGCCTCAAGCAGCACGGGCTCCAGTTCACGCCCGCCGAACGCGCGAAGCTCTCGGGCGCGGCCCAGCGCGGACAGAAGCGACACTTCACGCGCAAGCCGCTCGCGCCCCAAGCCCGCGCGAACGTCGTCGCGGCGCGGTCCGGCGCGCGCTCGAACTTCTGGAAGGGCGGCATCGCTGCGGACCGCGCGAACATCGCCCGGTGGACGAAGGAGCACGCCGCGAGGGTACACGAGCGGTTCGGTTGGCGTTGCGTCCTGTGCGGCGGAAAGGACCGCCTGCACGCCCACCACGTAGACCCGGTGTGGCACGCCCCCGAGAAGGCGCGCGACGAGGCGAACCTGGTCTCCCTCTGCTTCGGGTGCCACAACCGCATCCACGCGCACAATCTCGAGCTCCTGCTGCTCGAAGCCTCTCGGTCCGGATCGCTCTCGGCGTTCTGGGACAACCACGACGAGCGCCGGCCACGTCCTGCCGGGAAGCGGCTCCCGAGGGTCCGCAAGCTGGTCCGCGCGTGGGCGAGGGTCGTCAAGATCGAGTACGTCGGCGAGTTGCCGACCTACGACCTCGAGGTCGAGGGACCTTTCCACAACTTCGTGGCGAACGGGTTCGTGGTCCACAACAGCGTGAACGAGTACAGCGCCCGCTACTCGATCCTCGACCGTGAGTTCTACCTCCCGCGCCCCGAGGACCTCGCCGTCCAGTCGAAGGACAACAAGCAGGGCCGCGGCGATCCCCTCACGGCCGAGCAGGCCGCGTTCGTGCTCGACCTGCTGCGGCGCGACGCCGTCACCTCCTACGACACCTACGAGAAGCTGATGGGCGACGTGGGGCTCGCCCGCGAGCTCGCCCGGATGAACCTGCCGGTCAACTTCTACACGCAGTGGTACTGGAAGATCGACCTGCACAACCTGCTGCACTTCCTGTCGCTGCGCATCGACCCCCACGCGCAGTACGAGATCCGCGTGTACGGCGAGGCGATCGCCAGCGTCGTGAAGGCGTGGGTGCCGCACGTGTGGGAGGCGTTCGAGGACTACCGGCTGGGCGCGGTCACGCTGTCGCGACAGATGATGGACGTCGTACGGCGCATGCTCGCCGGCGAGGCCGTCACGCGCGAGCAGACCGGGCTGTCCAAGCGCGAGTGGGACGAGCTGATGGAGGCGCTGGGCCGATGATCGCGATCCTGCTGCTGGCCTGTGGAAGCCCCGACGAGCTCGAGAAGCCCAACCCGCCGCCGTCCCCGCCCCCGGTGCTGGCGAAGGCGGACCCCGACGTGGTCACCTACACGGGCGTCGTGTCCGACGTCCACGGCCCCACGCGGAGCTTCGTGCTCACGTTCGAGGGCAACCGCCACATCTGCCACGTGAGCCCGAACGGGGTGCTCTCGCTCGACGGCAAGCCCGCCCTCGTGGGCGACATCCCCCCGGACACGACGCTCACGGTCGAGGGGCGCGCCCAGGGCGACCTCGTGATCGTCGAGCGCGGGGCGACCCCCGCCCCGAAGGAGGCGGCGCCCGCGGAGCCCGCCGTCCCCGCGGCGCCGGCCG
>JBMOQZ010000374.1:0-52124 GCA_049322475.1 Myxococcota bacterium
GGGGCGCCGTCGTGGCCGGGGGCGGCGTCGCCGGGCAGGTTCGGGGGGAGGGTGCCGTCGCGGTCGCGCGGATCGCCGGTCTCGGGGGCGCAGGCGCCGAGGGCGAGAAGCCACCCGGCGGCGGGGCAGAGGACGCGTGCGGACATGTCGAGCTCCTGGGTCAGGGGTCCGTCGCCACGTGAGTACGCTTGGTTGGTCTGCATCGAGCCGATCAGGACGATGTAGTAGGCGCAATCACGCGGCGACGTGGGGAGAACCCTGACGTCCCAGCCGCATTCCGACGGCGACGCCTCCGCCCCGTGGATCGGACGGGAGAAATGCAGGTGGAATGCGCTCGCTCGGGCGACGCTGGGGGCGCTCAGCCGACGGGACGCTCGAACAACACGCTCGGGAGCTCGGCGGAGATCGCGTTGACGACGTGCGCGGGGAGCTGCCGGCGGACGAGGTCGCGGATGCGCGCGAACGGCTCGGGCTCCATCTCGTCGTGTAGATCGCGGAGGTAGGTGACGCGCTGCGCCGGATCGAGGTGCTCGAGGATCCAGGGCACGACGGCGGCGAACTGCACGGGCGAGAACGTCGACCAGAGCTTGCGCATGAGCTCGACCTGCTCCGCGGGCGAGAAGAGGCGCTCGAGCGCGGGCACGAGCCGCTCCTCCTCCCCCTCGGCGTGCTGGAGCACGTGGGTGGCGAAGGCGGCGATCGTCTCGCGCGCGGCGTCGTCGTCCGCGTCGGGCACGCGCGCGCCGGTCCGGGAGGTCCGGGCGAGCGCCACGATCTCGGCGAGCAGCGCCTCCCCGTCCTCGTGGTCGGCGACGAAGGGGGCGGCGACGTCGGGCGCGCGCTCGGCGACGGCGGGGAGCACGCTCACCTCCTCGCCGCGGGTGTGCAGCTCGACGACACGGCCGAGGATCTCGGCGCGCTCGAGCAGCGTCGCGAGGTCCACCTCGTGAGCGTCCGTGCGCAAGCCGGCGGCGGACCGGATGATCGCCGCGTGGACGAAGCGGATGCCGAGCGCGTGGTGGAGCAAGGGGGTCTCTCGCGTGTACCCGGACGTTACAGTCCCGCCCGCGGGCGCGGCATCGGTGGGATGCGGGAGGCCCTACCGTGGCCGGGTTATGCGGGGGCCCCCATCAGGAGCCCCCCATGCGCCTCGACGTCCGTTCCCGCGACCTCGTCTTCCTCTCCGCCTGCCGCACCGCCTTCGGGGCCCAGCAGGGCGCGCTGAAGGACGTCACCGCGCAGGACCTCGCCGTGCCCACCGCGAAGGCCGCGCTCGAGCGCGCCGGCGTCCGGCCCGATCAGGTCGACCACGTGATCTACGGCAACGTGCTCCAGACCAGCAACGACGCCATCTACGGCGCCCGCCACGTCGGCCTGCGCGCCGGCATCCCGCAGAACGTCCCGGCGCTCACGGTGAACCGCCTCTGCGGCTCGGGCTTCCAGGCGGTGATCAACGGCGCCGAGCAGATCCTCACGGGGCAGGCGAACGTCGTGCTCGCCGGCGGCACCGAGAACATGAGCATGGCGCCCCACGTGGTGCACGGCCTGCGCGACGGCGGCGCGCGCTTCGGCAAGCCGCCCGTCATGAAGGACCTCCTCTGGGAGTGCCTCACCGACACGCAGACCGGGCTCCCGATGGCGCTCACCGCCGAGAAGCTCGGCGAGCAGTACGGCCTGACGCGCGAGCAGGTGGACGAGGTCGCGATGGCGTCGCAGGCGCGCTGGACGGCCGCGAACGCCGCCGGGCGCTTCAAGGACGAGATCGTCCCGTTCGTGATCAAGACCCGCAAGGGCGACGTCAGCTTCGAGGTCGACGAGCACCCGCGCGCCACCACGATGGACACGCTGGCGAAGCTCCCGACCGTGTTCAAGAAGGACGGCCTCATCACGCCGGGCAACGCGTCGGGCATCTGCGACGGCGCCGCGAGCCTCGTGCTCGCCGACGGCGAGTGGGCGGCGAAGCAGGGGCTCCGGCCCATCGCCCGCCTCGTGGCCTGGGGCGTCAGCGGCTGCGACCCCACGATCATGGGCATCGGCCCCGTCCCGGCGAGCCGCCGGGCGCTCGAGGCCGCCGGCCTCGGCGTGGGCGACATGGACCTCGTCGAGGTCAACGAGGCCTTCGCGCCGCAGTACCTCGCGGTGGAGAAGGAGCTCGGCCTCGACCGCAGCAAGACGAACGTGAACGGCGGCGCCATCGCGCTCGGCCACCCGCTCGGGGCCTCCGGCGCGCGCATCACCGGCACGATCATCCACGAGCTGCGTCGCCGCGGCGGCAAGTACGGGCTCGGGAGCGCCTGCATCGGCGGCGGCCAGGGCATCGCCGTCATCGTCGAGGCGCTCTGAAATTCGCTTGACATCGAGGGTCGACCTCCTGTACACGGCGCGCCGGTACAGGAGGTCCCTCATGTCGCGCTCGCTCCTCTTCCTCGCCCTCTCCGCGGTGGCCGTGGGCTGCTCCGGCAAGATCAAGGACGGCGACTCGGACGATCCTTCGTTCTCGGACGACGACACCGGCATCCCGGACGACACGACCGAGTCCGACGCGGACACCGACGCGGACGCCGACACGGACAGCGACGCCGACAGCGACGCGGACAGCGACGCCGACGCGGACGCCGACACCGACACCGACCCCATCGACACGGGCATCTGGGACACGGGCTGGGACACCGGCACCTGGGTCTCCTGCCCCTCCTCCGGCCCCGAGTTCACCTGGGTGGTCGACCACGTCGAGGTCGGTGAGTCCAGCGACGGGCTCGACCTCGACGGCGACGGCACGGGCGACAACGCGCTCTCGTTCGCGAAGTCGTCGCTCGACGACTCCATCGCCGACAGCATGGCCGCGGCCTCGGACGTGATCGTCCTGCAGTTCTGGGACGTCGAGGACTGGTGCACCGACGCCTCCATCTGGGGCGGCCTGATCACCGCCGCCGACACCGACGGCGACCCGAACGACAACTACTCGGGCAGCGAGACGTTCGACCCGGGCGCGGACGTCGACTCCACCGGCCACGCGGTGATGAGCTCCGAGGCCTCGATCGGCGGCGGCGTCTACGAGGTCGTCATCCCCTCCGCGAGCATGGAGGTCGGCGGCTACGTCATCGACAGCGTCACCGAGGTGTTCGTCGCGGGTGTGGCCGACGAGACCACCAACGCCGGCGTGATGGGCTTCGGCATCTCGGTGGAGACGATGATCCCCATCGCCGAGGAGAACGGCTTCGACGAGGAGACCGTCTGGCGCCTCGCCGACCTCGACACCGACGGCGACGGCACGAACGACGCCCTGTCGATCGCGTTCCTGTTCACCTCGGTGCCGTGCTCGCTCTGATCCGGGGCGCGCGACTACGTTAGGTGGGCCCTCCGCGGAGGCCCCATGGACGAGAGCAACGTCATCTACGACTGGAACGCGAGCGGGCCCGCGAAGGCGCCGCCCGCGCGGCGCGTGCTGATCGTGGACGAGACGATGCGCGACGGGGTGCAGTGCCCGTCGGTGACCGACCCGCCGATCGAGGCGAAGGTCCAGATGCTGCGCCTCCTCGCGAAGGTGGGCGTCGACTGCGTGGACATCGGGCTCCCCGGCGCGGGCCCTCGCGCGGTCGCCGACGTCACGCGGCTCGCCGAGACCATCCGCGACGAGAAGCTCCCCATCCTGCCGAACTGCGCGTGCCGCACGCACGCGAACGACATCACGCCGGTCATCGAGATCAGCCAGAAGACCGGGATGCCCATCGAGGTGATGGCCTTCCTCGGCGCCTCGCCGATCCGCCAGTACGCGGAGGGTTGGGACGACACCCTGCTCGAGAAGCGCACGCGCGAGTCCATCCGGCTCGCCAAGCAGAACGGCCTCACCGCCACGTTCGTCACCGAAGACACGACGCGCGCCCACCCGGAGACGCTGCGCCGCCTTTTCCTCGCCGCCATCGAGGAGGGTGCCGACGGCCTCTGCCTCTGCGACACCTGCGGCCACGCGAACGAGGCCGGCGTGCGCAACCTGATCGGGTTCGCGCGCGGGGTGGTCGCCGAGAGCGGCCGGGACGTGCGGCTGGACTGGCACGGCCACAACGACCGCGGCTACGGCCTCTCGAACGCGATCGTGGCGTGCGAGGCGGGGGTGGAGCGCGTTCACGGCTGCGTGCTGGGCGTCGGCGAGCGCGTCGGCAACACCTCGCTCGATCTCTTGCTGGTGAACCTCAAGCTCATGGGCTGGCACGCGGCCGACCTCACCTCGCTCGGCGAGCTGGTCGACCTCGCCTCGCGCGCCTGCGAGGTGCCCATCCCGGTGAGCTACCCGGTGTTCGGCAAGGACGCGTTCCGCACGGGCACCGGCGTCCACGCCGCCGCCGTCATCAAGGCCCTCGACAAGGGCGCGGACTGGCTCGCCGACCGCGTCTACTCCGGCGTCCCCGCCGGCTGGTTCGGCCGCCGCCAGGAGATCGAGATCGGGCACATGGCCGGCGACAGCAACATCGTCTACTGGCTGAAGTCGCGCGGCTACCCCACCGACGCCGCGCTCGTGGCCGCCATCCGCGCGAAGGCGAAGAGCACGAACCGGGTGCTCGAGGAGCGCGAGATCGTCGAGGTCGTGCAGGCGACGAGCGCGGCGAAGTAGCGTCGCCGCGAGGCGGGCCGTCGGGGTGGTCGCGCGCGACGGGTGGGTGGCCGCGCGCCTCGGGGCCACGATGTGCGTGCTGGCGCCGGGGTGGAGGGGATGAACCGCCCGCCCCCGCCGGGCGCCCGTGATACCACGGGCTCTCACCCCACCGCTTCCGTGCGAATCCCCGAGCCACGTGTATTGCTGCGTCCAGCCGCGCGTCCGGAGAGTGCATGAGCACGGGTGACCGCGCGCACGTGCTGGTCATCGACGACGACCCCGTCGCCGTCGAAGGCATGCGTCAGCTCCTCGGCGGCCTCGGCTACGACGTGACGATCGCGACGAGCGGGACGGAAGGACTGCTGTCCGCCCTGCCGGGGAGCGTGTCGGTGGTCCTCTGCGACCTCGGGCTGCCGGACGTCGACGGGTTCGAGATCGCGCTCCGCCTGCGCCGCGACCCGCGTACGCGCCACGTCCGCCTCGTGGCCGTGACGGGGTATCGGAGGATGGCGGACGACACGGCCCGGGCGGCCGGCTTCGACGCCTACCTCGTGAAGCCGGTCGAGATCGAGGCGCTGCTCGCCGCGCTCGAGGGGCGCGGGGGTGGTTGATCTCGCGGGGGCCGCGCAGCGCCTCGACGGCGCCGACGACCTCGAGGGTGCGGCCTTCGCCGAGGCGGTGGCGGAGGCCTTCGCCGTCGTGTGGCCCGGCGTGGGCGTCCGCGTGGGAAGGGAGGGCGCCGACGGTGCCCTCGACGTCTCGGTCGCGGACGGGTCCCCCCTGTCGGAGGAGCAGGTGGCCGCGGGGCGTGTCCTCGCATCGCTCGCCGGCGCGCTGGACCGCGCGCGGGGCCCCCGCCGGGCCCTCCGCGCGCTGCGGGAGGACGTCCGGACCTGCGCCCACGAGCTGAGGAACCGGGTGAACGACCTGCACCTCCAGCTCCTCCTCGTCGAGCAGGCGGCGACCGCGGGGCGCCTCGATCCGGAGACCCTCGCCGAGCGGATCGGGCGTGCCACCGACGCCGTGCGCGCGGTGGCGGCCGGCCTGGCGCGGATGGAGGACGCGGGCGAGGCGGGGCTCAGCCCATCGCGTCGAGGAGCGCCTGCGGATCCACCGGCTTGACCACGTGGGCCGCGAAGCCGGCCTCGAAGGCGCGGGCCCGGTCGTGGGCCTGCCCGTACCCGGTCACCGCCACGAGACGCACGGGCGACGGCGCCTCCCGCTGCAAGCGTCGGGCGAGGGCGTAGCCGTCCATCACCGGGAGGCCGATGTCGAGGAGCGCGACCTCGGGTCGGAAGCGGGCGGCGGCGGCGAGCGCGCTGGCGCCGTCGTACTCGACCTCCACCTCGTGGCCGAGTCCGCGCAGGAGCTCCGCGAGCATGTCGGCCGCGTCGCGATTGTCGTCGACGAGGAGCACGCGGCGCCGACGGACGGGGGATCGGCTCGCGCGTTCGGCTCGCCCCGGCCCGGCGACCGCCCCGACCGCGAGGGGAAGCCGTACGACGAAGCGGCTGCCACGGCCGAGGCCTTCGCTCGACGCGCGTACCGTGCCGCCGTGCAGGTGCACGAGGCTGCGGACGACGGCCAGCCCGATCCCGAGCCCTCGCCCGGCGCGGTCGACGTTGCCTTCCCCCTGGACGAAAGGATCGAACACCATCGGGAGCAGATCGGGCGGGATCCCCATCCCGTCGTCGGAGACCTCGATCACCGCGTCCGGGGGCTCGACGTCCACGCGCACGGAGATGCGCCCGCCCGGCGGGGTGTACTTCGCCGCGTTGATCAAGAGGTTCTGGAGCACCTGCGACAGCCGCACCTCGTCGCCGTCCACGCGCGCCGTCCCGCGCGCCGCCTCCACCTCCAGCCGGTGGCGCCGCTGCTCGACGAGGGGCCCCACCGCCACGATGGCCTCCGCGAGCAGCGCCGCGAGGTCCACGGTGGCGCGCTGGAGCTTCACGTCGCCGCGCGTGATGCGGGAGATGTCCATGAGGTCGTCGACGAGGCGGACGAGGTGGCGCGTCTGCCGCTCGATGATCGCCCGCTCGCGGACGTGTCCGCCGGGGTCGCGCTGCTCGATGACCTCCAGCGCGGCGACGATCGGCTGGAGCGGGTTCCGCAGCTCGTGCCCGAGCATCGCGAGGAACTCGTCCTTCCGACGGTCCGCGGCGAGCGCGGCGGCCTCGGCGCGCTTGCGGTCGGTGATGTCGATCACGACCGAGAGGCATTGCGCGCCCCCGTCGGGCTGGCGGACCGGGGCGCCCCAGATCGCCACGTCGACGAGGCCCCGATCCCGCGTCCTCCGCTTGGCCTCGAAGCCCGAGAGCCCCTCTCCGGAGACGACGCGCCCGAGGTTCCGGAGGAACTCCGGGACCTGCGCTTCGTCGACCGCGGGGAGGAACCTCCCGAGCACCTCCTCGGGAGACCACCCGAAGATGCGCTCGGCCGCCGGGTTCCAGAGCCGGACGGTGCCGTCCGGGTCGAGCAGCATGATGGCGGCGGGCGAAGCCGAGATGACGGCGTTGAGGGTGCGGTTGACCGCGGCGTGCGCGGCGCTGGCGGCCCGCTCCTGCTCCAACAGCCGCGTGCGATCGAAGGCCTGCGCGCACTGGTGAGCGAGCACCTCGAGGAAGCTGCGATCGTGCGCCGTGAAGGTGTGCGCCGCGGGGAATGCGAAGGCCATCCCCCCGAGGACGCGGCCCTCCGCGACGAGCGGGAGGCAGGCCGTGGCGAACTCGACGGGAGCGTGCTCGCGGATGCGCGAGGCCGAGGCCGGGTATCGCTCCGCGTAGGCCGCGGCGTGCTCGACGTAGACCGGGGTGCGCGTGCGCACGGCCTCGCACAGGGGGGCGTCGCGGTCGAGCCCGAGGCGGGCGTACGGCGTGGCGTCGGCGTACCCGCAGGACGCGAGCAGCACGAGGGCCGTGCCGGCCTCGTCGAGGAGCCACACGGCGCCCGTCGAGCCGCCGAGGGTCGACGTGCTCTCGCGCAGGACGCTGTCGGCCACCTCGAACGTCGTGAGCCGGTTGCCGAGGACCGAGGAGATCGCCTCGAGGCGACGGGTCTGCTCCGCGACGCGCTCGGCCTGGTCGCGCGCCGAGCGCTCCGCCTCGAGGAGGCGCGTGCGGACCAGCGCCTGGACGCACTGTTGAGCCAGCGACGCGAAGAAGGCGAGGTCACCCTCCGAGAAGCCGCGCGCCTCGTCGTACCCCACCACGAGGGCGCCGCCGGGCTCGCCCGGCAGGGGGGCCACCACCCACGCAATGGGGCGCGGGTCGGCCAGCCCGGGGTCGAGGGGCGGCGCGTCCGCGGACGTCAGGACTGCGCCCCGTCGGGTCGCCTCGGCGATCGCCGAGGGCTGCGTGTCGCCCGGGCCCGGCATCGAGAGGTGCAGCCGCGCCCCGAGCGTCGTGGACCCCGCGGCGGCGAGCGCGCGGGCCACGTCGGGAGGCGTGACGGCCTCCGCGAGCGCGGCGGTCAGCGCCTGGAGCTCGGCTGCGCGACGCGCGCCCGCTTCGGCGGCCTCGCGCGCGCGGCGCTCGGCCTCGAGCACGCGGGTGTTCTCGATGGCGAGGGCGGCCCGCCCCGCGAGGTCCAGCAACAGGGCCTCGTCCCCCTCGTCGTACGGCGTGCGGTCGGTGTGGCGGCTCGCGACGAGCGTCCCGACCACCCGCGTCCCCAGCTCGATCGGGACCATGAGGAAGGAGCGCGGCTGGAACCGGGTGACCATGGCCGCGTGGTCGGGCCTGGCGACCCGGGCCCTGAACGCCGCGACGTCCACCCGCTCGATGCGGATAGGACGGCACGTCGCGCGGACGCGCTCCGCGAGCGTGCCGGCGACCGGCGCGCGCGCGCCGAGGCCCTGCCGGATCCAGGCCTGGGTCGCCTCGTCGCCGTGGACGGCGACCGGGATCACCTCGGTGCCGTCCTCGGAGAAGACGCTGGCGACCGCGCACTCGCCCACGGCGTCGACCGTCGCGCGCGCGAGGACCTCGAGCACGTGGTCGAGGCCTGCCGGCGACCCGGCGGCGAAGGCCCGCGACGCCGCCGCGAGGGCGCTCGCCCGCCGCCGGCTCCGGTCGGTCTCCGCGAAGAGGCGGCGGTGCTGGATGGCCATGCCCGCGCGGTCGGCCACGTCCCGGACGAGGTCGGCGTCGCGGTCGGCGAAGGGGACGGGGCTGCGGTGCCGCACGAGCGCGATCACGCCGATGGTCCGCCCCGCGTCGTGGAGCGGCACGGCGAGCACCGAGTGCGCACCTGCGAACTCGTCGCCGGCCGGATCGAGCGCGCGTACGGCGTCGGCGACGGGACCCGCGGACCGGACGAGCACCGGCTCGCCCTTCGCGAGCACCGTGCCGAAGAGGCCCCCGTCCGCCGGGCGGTCCGACCCCACCCGACCCGCGAGGCGGCGCGCGACCTCCGGGTCGCCGTGATGCGCCGCGACGTCGCGCAGCCTGCCGTCCTCCACGATGCTCACGACGCAGGCGTCCCCCATCCCTTCCGCGAGGCAGCGCGCGATCTCGCGGTAGAGGTCGCCGAGCTCGAAGGTCCGCGCGAAGGCATGGGACGCGGCCGAGAGCACCTGAAGGCGCCGCTCCGCGCGTAGGTGCTGCGTGATGTCGTTCGCGTAGACGTGCACGAGGTCGCCGATGCGGACGATCTGGTTTCGGAACCAGAGGTCCCAGGGGGTGTAGTGGTGGTCGAAGGACTCCGCCACGCCCGTCTGGGCCACGCGGAGGAAGACCCGGTGGAAGGGGTTGCCCACGGCGCTCGGGAACACGTCCCAGAGGCGCCGCCCGACCAGCTCCGTGCGCGACATCCCGAAGATGCGCTCGGTCGCGGCGTTGACGTAGACGCAGGTGGAGTCGAGCTCGTAGACGCCGACGCTGTCCTCCAGCGCCTCGAGCAGAGCGAAGGGTTCCCAACTCGCCACCGTTGCTCCCCCGGCGCGGTGCGCCGATCCACGCCATCGGTACCCGGGTCCGGGGACGCCGGCCAGGGTGCCGACCTCTACGTCGGACCTGACGTTTCCGCGCGTGGAGAGGATCCGTGTCTGCGTACGCGACTTGTCTCCACCGAAGCCGGCGGTAGCTTGAGCCCATGTCGGTGGGGCGCGTGCGCGCGGGGAGCCCGTGAAGATCGTCCGCCACGCGTTCGCCGTCGGCTACGCCTGCATCGTCGCCCTCTTCCTGATCTCGGGCCTCACGCTCGTCGCGTTCGCGGTGCTGGAGCTGTGGCGGGGCCTCGACCCGGGGTCGGAGGTGGCGGTCCGCGGGCGCCTGAACGCGGTGCTCGAGTCCGTCGGGCTCCTCACGATCGCGGTCGCCGCGCTCGAGCTCGGCCAGACCGTGCTCGAGGAGGAGATCCTGAGGGTCGCGCACATGAGCGCCCCGACGCGCGTGCGGCGCTTCCTGTCGCGCTTCCTCGTGGTGATCGTGGTGGCGCTGTCGATCGAGTCCCTCGTCGCCGTGTTCCAGATCGCCCACGACGACCCGGCCGGGCTTCCCCAGGCCGCCACGCCGGTGATCGCGGCCGCCGCGCTCCTCGCGGCGTGGGGCGTGTTCATCCGGCTCAACCGGAGCGCCGAGGAGCTCGAGCCACAGGCGATGGAGCGGGCGCAGCGCGAGGACGAGCGGGTGGAGGGGTAGGGCGCGGCGCTCCGCCGCGCGATCGAGTCGCGGTGGACGCGGCGGCGCCGTACGAGGGGCGGACGCTGACGGACGCGCGGCTCGGCCCCTTCGACACCTGGCTGCTCGTCTCCGACCCCGAGCCCGGGCCACGCGTGGCGGCGCCCGCCCCGCGGGAGGCGGACCTGTTCCTGACGATCGCGGTGTCCGACCGGTCCTACGTGTTGCTCGCGAACACGGACACGTTCGCCGGGTCCGAGCACACGGGCGACGGCGCCGTCGCCGAGGTCCTCGCGCGCATCGCCGCGGCGGGCAACCCGGAGGTCGTCGTCGTCGCGGAGGACGGCGTGGCGTGGGCGCGGACGGCCGCGGCGCTCGACGCGCTCGCGGGCGCCGGGATCGTGCCGACGATGGGCCTCGCGGTGACGGGCGAGACGAACCGACCCGTCTGGCCGGCGATCGCCGGGGCCACGCGCGTGGAGGAGGGCGCCGTCGTTCCCGTCCTGCCCTTCTCGTGGGCGACGAAGCGCCTCCGCAGCTCCATGCTGATCCAGGTGCTCGGCGGGGATTGACGGACGCTACTGCCTCGTGAACATGAGCGGGTAGCTCACCACCACGACCCCGTCGCCGTCGGGCTCGGGGAACCGCAGCCCGGCGACGACACGGCTCACGCAGGCCTCCATTTCGGGCGCGTTCATCGTGGTGGACCGGGTGACGGCGGAGTCGACGCGCCCGTTCACCGCGATCTGGAGCTGGACCACGATCTCACCCGATCGACCCGAGGCCTCGCGCGTCACGTGGCAGCGCCGGAGCGCCCGGAGCGTGCCCCGGCGCTCGATCACCGCGTCGATCCGCGCCAGCTCGAGCGAGCCCGCGGGGGTCCCTTCCGGCGGCGGATCGAAGGTCGCGTGGGCCGTGACCACGCCCGTCTCCGTGCTGGGCATGAAGATGAACGGGTAGCTCACGATGACGATGCCGCCGCCGCTGGGCTCGTCGAACTGAAAGCGCATGAAGCGGCCGTTGATGCAGCGCTCGACCTCCTCGTTCCCCATGGTCGACGACTTCGTGGTCGCCGACGACACCGTGCCGTCCTTCGCGATCACGAACTTGACGACGACCTTCCCCGCGAGCCCCGGGTCCTTCGTCAGCTCGCGCTGGTAGCAGTACCGGACCTGCGCCATGTTGCGCTTGATCACCGCGTCGATGTGGGCCTTGTCGAGGGAGCCGACCACGATCGGCAGGGAGAACGTGACGCCGGCGGGCCCGATCACGAGCCCCCGCGACACGGCGTAGTCGCCTTGGCGCGCGGGGAGCCTCGCCCCGGCGAGCGCGTCGCGGACACACGCGTCGGCGGGCGAGCCCGTGAAGTCGACGGCCGCCACGGCGCCGTCGGCGCGGACCGCGAGGCGCACCTCCCACCGCGCGGTCTCCTCGGAGGCGTGGCAGGCGGCGAGCGCGGGGGCGAGCGCGACGAGCACGGCGTCCACCTCGGGGTCGGGCGGGACGTCGCCGTCGAGGGGCTGGGCCGGCTCGCCGGCGAGCGCGCGGGCGAGGAGCAGCACCATCAGGCCCCCCGCGGCGGCTCGCCGTCGTCGCGCGCGTCGCGGAGGATTCGGAGGTGCTCGCGCTCGGCGGCCTCGCGCTCCTCGCGGAGGCGGTGCTGCTCGCGCACGGCGAAGTTCTGGACCACGTGGAAGACGAGCAGCGCGGCGACCATCCAGCCGACGATCGGGTACGCCGTCCTCCCCGGGAGCCCCGCGTGGGCGACGGCGGCGACCGCGACGGCGACGTCGAGCGCCTGCAGGCCCCAGAACAGCGGCGGGCGCGCGAGCGTCAGCGGGAGCACGACCCGGTTCCCGAGCAGGACGAGCCCGAGGACGAGCACCTCCCAGGGGAACGTGTCCACGTCAGATCGCGCAGTTGTCGAGGAGCCGCACCGCGCCGTACCGGGCGGCGACGATCGCCCGCAGCGGGCGGTCGATCGTCGCGGAGGGCTCGAGCGTCTCGGGGTCGACGACGTCGATGTAGTCGACGCTGTCGCAGTCGATCATCGACAGGCCCAGCGCGATGCGGGCGGTGGCGCGGGTCTCCTTGCTGTCCCGCATCGCGAAGAGCGCCCGGTGCAGGGAGAGGGCGCGCGCGCGCTGCTCGGGCGTCAGGTAGACGTTGCGCGAGGACAAGGCGAGCCCGTCCTCGTCTCGGACGAGCGGCCCCGGCACGATCTCGATGCCCATCGCGAGATCGCGCGCCATCTGGCGCAGCACGGTGAACTGCTGGAAGTCCTTCTCGCCGAACATCGCGACGCTGGGCTGCACGAGGCCGAACAGGCGGCACACGACCGTGGCGACGCCGTCGAAGTGCGTGGGCCGGAAGGCGCCCTCCCACCGCGCGGTCAGGCCGCGCACGCTCACCGTGGTGCGGAAGTCGGGCGGGTAGAGGGTGTCGGGCATGAAGAGCACGTCGCAGCCGGCGCCGGCGCACTTCTTCGCGTCGCCCTCCGGATCCCGCGGGTAGCGGCCGAGGTCCTCGTTGGGCGCGAACTGCAGCGGGTTCACGTAGATGCTGACGACGAGCACCTCGCAGCGCTTGCGCATGAGCTCGATCAGCGTGGTGTGGCCCCGATGGAGGTACCCCATCGTCGGGACGAAGCCGACGCGCGTGCCGTTGGCGCGCCACGCCAGCGCGAGGTCGTGCATCTCGTCGACCGAGCGGACGATCCGCATCAGCCCTCCTTCGTCGCCGCGAACGCGTGCTCGGGGCCGGGGAACGCGCCCGACTTGACCTCGCGGACGTAGGCGGACACGGCCCCGCGGACGGTGCCGTCGAGGTCGGCGTAGCGCTTGACGAAGCGCGGCTTGAACGACGCGTCCATGCCGAGCAGGTCCTGGTACACCAGCACCTGCCCGTCACAGCCCGCGCCGGCGCCGATGCCGATGGTGGGGATGGCGAGCTTCGCGGTCAGCTCCGCGGCGAGCTCGGCCGGGATCATCTCGAAGACGACGCAGAAGGCGCCGGCGTCCTGGACGGCGAGCGCGTCCTCGGTGATGCGGCGCGCGGTCTCGGCGTCGCGGCCCTGCACGCGGAACCCGCCGAAGGCGTGCACCGACTGCGGCGTGAGCCCGACGTGCCCGACGACGGGGATGCCCGCCTCCACGATGGCGCGGATGGCCGCGGCGGACCGGACGCCGCCCTCGAGCTTCACCGACTGCGCGTAGCCGTGCTGCACGAGCTTCCCGGCGGATCGCAGCGCCTGCGCGGCGCTCACCTGGTAGGTCATGAACGGCATGTCGAGCGTGAGGTGCGCGCGGTCCAGCCCCGCGGAGACGCAGCGCCCGTGGTACGCGACGTCGCGCAGCGTGACGCCGAGCGTGTCGGCCTTGCCCTGGATCACCATCCCGAGCGAGTCGCCGACGAGCACCACGTCCACGCCGGCGGCGTCCACGAGGCGCGCCATGCCGGCGTCGTAGGCGGTCACCATGGCGATCTTCTCGCCGGCGGCCTTCATCTTGAGGAGGTCGGGCGCGGAGATGCGGGGCACTCAGACTCCGAACAGCGGGGGCTGGCGGGCGTCCCGCCAGGGCAACGGCGCGGTGGGCAGGGGGCGCCCCTCGAGCCAGCCGTGGATCATGCCGAGGACGAGGTAGCGGTCCATCTGGTTGCTGACGTAGTCGACGGCGTCGGTCCGCAACACGTAGACGGGCGCCTCCTCGTAGGTCTCCCAGAGGGCGTAGTAGCGGCGGCGCAGGTCGTCGAGGTAGGCCGCGGGGATCACCTGCTCGGCGGAGATGCCCCGGCGCTGGATGCGGCTGCGGATCACCTCGGTGTCCGCGTCGAGGAACAACACGAAGTCCGGGCGCGGCGGCGGCTCGGGGAGCAGCCCCGCGAAGCGCTGGTAGAGCGCGAGCTCGTCGCCCTGCAGCGTCATCTCCGCGAAGAGGCGGTCCTTGTCGTAGAGGTAGTCCGCCACGGTGAGCGGCGAGAACAGGGCCGGCTGGCGGAGCTCCTGCTGCTGGGCGTAGCGCGACGCGAGGTAGAACATCTGCGCCGGGAGCGCGAAGCGCTCGGGGTCCTCGTAGAACCGCGCGAGGAACGGGTTGTCGTCGCAGGGCTCGAGCACGAGGCGAGCGCTCCACTCCCGCTGAAGGATGCGGCACAGCGTGGTCTTGCCGACGCCGATCAGGCCCTCGATCACCACGAATCGCGACACGGACGACCCCGCGGCCCGCGAACGTAGCACGGAACCCCCTTGACGCCCCGCCCGCGACGAAGGTCGGCGGACCGGGCCGACGGTCGTCGGCGACGCCCCGGCCCGAAGTGCCCGCAACCACGGGGGCACGCGCCCTGCACGGAGGCGGCGCGCCGGCGACCCCGGCAAGGAGAAAGACATGAACGGACTGAACAAGGCGTACCTGATCGGCCACCTCGGCCGCGACCCCGAGCTGCGCGCGACGCCGTCGGGCGTCACCGTGGTGAAGCTCTCGCTCGCGACGCGGCACGCGAAGAAGGTCGACGACCAGTGGGTCGAGACCCCGGACTGGCACCGCGTCACGGCCTTCGGGCGCGACGCGGAGTACCTCTGCCGCGCGGCGCACAAGGGCGACGTCGTCGCGCTGGAGTGCGCGATCCGGCCGCGCAAGTGGACCGACAAGGAGGAGAAGGTCCACTACGAGGTCGACCTCGTCGTGGAGCGCGTGCTCTGGGTCTCCCGCAAGGTGGCGACGCCGGCAAACCGGGTGGACGAGCCCCCCCGCGAGACCCCGGTGGTCGTGGTGGACGAGGAGGTGCCCTTCTGAGAGGGAGGGGAGGGCAGGGCTCCGGAAGGGGCCCTGCCTTTCTGAAGTCGTTCACGGTCGGGTTCACGCTCACGGGGACGTGCAGGCTCACGTGCAGGTGCAGGATCACGGAGGGGACGGTGGAGAGCCAACTGCCGCAGAAGAAGCTGGAGGTCCACGCGCTGGCGATCGAGATGCTCGTCCTCGTGCACCGTGGGAGCGAGCGGCTCCCCCGCGGGCAGGGGGCGCTCGCGGACCAGATGAACCGCGCGGCGTTGTCCACGACCCTCGCGATCGCGGAGGGCGCTGGTGCCGTAACCGCGCGCGCGAAGGCCGCGCGGTTCGCCCTCGCCCGGGGTGAAGCGGGGGAGGTGGCCGCTTGCGCGGAGATCTGCCGTGTGCTCGGTTTCCTGCCCGCAGCCGACGCCGACGCCATCGAGCACCACGCGACCCGCATCGCCGCCATGCTGACCCGCCTGATTCAACGGTTCTCCGGCGACACCTTCCGCGCCTGACGTCCCCTGAACCTGCACGTGCACCTGCACGTGCCACGTTCACGTGAGCCTGAACGTCACCGTGGACGTGAACCCCCCCGTGAACCTGAACCTGGACCTGCACGAACCCTCTCGATCACGACCCTCCCGAGAAACCTCGTGTTCCCCAGCAGGTACCTCCTCCACAGTCGTCGAGGCTCCGTCACCAGCCTCGCCAGCCACTCTGCGTTCTGGTTCAGGATCGTGGGCCCCCTCGACACCTTCCCGCTCACGAAGTCCGCGGTCGCGCCGACCACCCAGACCACGGGCGCCTCGAGCTCGGGGCGGTGACGCGCGACCCAGCGCTCCTGCAGGGGCGTGCCCATCCCCACCAGCACCACGTCCGCGCCGAAGGCGTTGGCGTTCCGGATCGGGGTGTCGTCCGCGCAAAAGCCGTGGTCGCCCCCGATCCGCAGGCCCGGGTGCCGCGCCCGGAGGTTGCGCGCGGCGACGTCGACGACGCCGGGCTCGCCGGCGATCCACCACGTGCGCCAGCCCTCGGCCTCGGCGCGGGCGGCGTAGTCCCAGATCCAGTCGGCGCCGGTCATGCGCTCGGGCAGGCGCTCGCCGAGGAGGCGCGCGCCGAGGCGCACGCCGTCGCCGTCGCAGTAGCAGAGGTCCGCCGCGTTCAGGAACGCCGCGAGGGCCGGGTCGCGGGCCGCCACGTTCAGGACGTGGACGTTCGCGTACGCGACCGTCGCACGGCCGCGCGCCGCCACCAGCGCGCCGACGCGGTCGAGCATCGCGGCGCGATCGACCCGATCCACGCCCACGCCCAGCACGTCCACGCGGTCCCGGGTCACTCGACGGTCGCCATCGCCCCGTACAACCAGTAGGTGCCCACCATCGCCGTGCTCGAGTTGTCGAACGGGACCAGCCCGCGGCCCACCATCGCCCGCCCGACGAAGATGTCGAGCTGCAGGTCGGCCGCCCATGCCGTCCAGATGTCCGGGGGCACGATCAGCGAGCCGTCGTCGGCCGCCGCGCAGGTGACCACCTCGATCGGCGCGGTGCCGTCGGGCTCCCAGAGCGCGAGGCGGAGGAGCACGTGGTCGCCGCCGCTGCCCGTCCACTCGAAGCGGAGCTGCTCGCGCGCGATCTCGCGGTAGAGCTCGCCCATGATCTCGGGGCTCGTGACCTCGAAGGGCTCGCCCGTGCGCGCCACCTCGGTGACGCCGAAGGGGGGTACGTCGGGGATCTCGAGGCTGTTCAGATCATAGGCGGAGCCGGCCTCGAACTGCGCGGCGCGGAGCGCGTCGTTGAGGTAGCGCCCGGCGTCGGCGTCCCAGGCCAGCGTGATCCGCGCCCCGCCCAGCCCCTCGAGCGACGCCTCCGCGGCGCCGTCCTCGTAGTAGTCGCCCGCGCCGGTGTAGGGGGGCGTGAAGGTCGACGCGCAGCGGTCGATCGCCGGGGCGTAGAAGTCGGCGATGGTGACCTCGGTGGGGGGCCCCACCTGCATCCAGGCGTCGCCGAAGTCCTCGTCCGCCCAGTAGTCGCCCACCACGTCGTACCAGTTGATCTCGCCCCACACGCTGGCGAGCCCCGTCGCGTCGGGCCAGCCGGTGTCGGTGTCGGCGTCGGCGTCGGCGTCGGCGTCGGTGTCCGCGTCGGTCTCGGTCTCGGCGCCGTCCGGGCCCTTCTCGTCGCCGGTCTCGAACCCGGACGGGCACCCGGCGAGCAGGGCGAGCGCGAGCGCCCTCATTGGGTCTGCGCGGCCCCGACGACCCAGTAGATGCCCGCCATCTCGCTGCGCGCGCCGTTGAGCGGCATCGTGCCGGTGGGCTTTTCGCCGCGGCCCACGAACACGTACATCACGCGGTTGTTGGCCCAGCTCTGGAACGAGGAGGAGGGGACCGTGAAGCTGCCGTCGTCGCGGACGGCGCAGGTGACCGTCTCGGCGACCGCGTTGCCGGTCGAGTCCATCAGCTGCAGGATGATGAGCACGGCGTCGCTCGCGGTGGCGCCGCTCCACGAGAACTGGAGGTTCGTGCGCTGCACGCGGGGCGCCGTGCTGCCGGCGACCTGCGGCTGGTTCACGGAGAAGCTGCCCGCGCCGTAGACCACGTCGGGGATGTCGAACGCGGGGACGCCGTCGCCCTCGATCTCGTCGAGGTCGTAGGCGCTGTTCTGCGTGTAGAGCGTGTTGGCGATGTCGTCGTCGGAGAAGAGCCCCGAGGTCGCGTCCCAGACGAGCGTGATGGTGTTGCCGTTGGCGGACTTCAGGTCGGCGCCGGGCACCCCGAGGTCCCAGATCCAGACCTCCTCGGCGTACGAGTAGTTCCGCTGGCAGCTGTCGAGGCTGTCGCTGTAGAGGTGCCAGAACTCGAAGTCGACGGGATCGACGATGGTCATCCAGCCGTCGCCCCAGTCCTGCGTGCCGCTCTGCCAGTAGCCGCCCACCACGTCGTACCAGTTGAGCTCGCCGACGACGCCGGCGAGGCCCGTGCCGTCGGCGAAGTAGGTGAACCCCGACGGGATGGAGCCGGTGGCGGTGGGCGTGGAGATCGCCACGTCGACGGAGCCCTCGGCGCTGGCCGCGGGCGTCGTGACGACGAGCGTGTCCGAGGCCACCGACGTGACCGTGGCCGAGTTGCCGCCGAACCGGACGGAGATGTCCCGCGCGCTGCCGTCGAAGGGCCCGCCCGTGATCGTGACGACGTCGTTCCCGGCCGTGGTGCCGTACGCGGGCGAGACCTCCGAGATCGCGAGGGAGCCGGGCTCGGTGTCCGTGTCGGCGTCGGCGTCCCCGTCGGCGTCGCCGTCGGCGTCCGAGTCGGCGTCCACGTCGGAGTCGGCGTCGGTGTCGGCGTCGCCGTCGGGGTTGGGCCCGCCGCCGTCGTCGCCGAGGTCGGCCGTGTAGGTGAGGCCGAAGTCACACCCGGCGAGGCACACGAGGGGCAGGACCAGCCGCATCCGCGCGATTGTAGCGGGAGCGGCGCCCCACGAGCAAGCGGCTATCGGGCCGGCGCCGTGACTCGACCCGGTGGGATCGGCCGCTCGCGCATGCGGTCGGGCTCCGCGAGGAATTGAAAGAGCTTCTTCGCGCTCGCCGCCTTGTGCCGCAGGTCCGCCATCGAGCTCACGTTCCGCGCCTGCTCCCACACGCCGCGCGGGGACAGGTACTGGGCCGCGTAGGCGAGCTTGAGCGCGACCCGCAGCTCCTGCGCGGAGAGGTGCGGCAGGTTGATGATCACGTCCTTCACGTTGTCGGCGGGGACGAAGTCGCCGTCGACGAACCAGCCGTCGCGCCGGGCGACGTCGTAGAGCTCGGTCGACGGCGCCGGAAGCGCGACGCTGAAGTGGACGAACCGCGTGCCGAGGCGCCGCGACGCCTTCCACGACCACCAGAGCGTCTTCCACGTCTCGCGCGGCGAGGCCCCCATCAGCACGCTGACCTCGGGCTCGACCCCGTTCGCGCGGCAGGTCGCCACGGCCTTCTCGACGTCGCGGACCTTGATCTCCTTGACCATGTCCTCGAGCAGCCCGTCGTCGAAGCTCTCGCTGCCCATGTAGACCATCTTGCAGCCGGCGGCGGACATCGCGCGGATGGTGTCGGGGTCGTGGAGCATGTTGGCGCGCGCGAGCGCGATCCAGTGCAGGCCGAGCGGGGCGATGCGCGCGCACAGCTCCTTCGTGCGGGCCTTGCCCCAGGTGAAGATGTTGTCGGCGACCTCGACGCCCTTGTACCCGAGCGCGGCGACGTCCTCGAACTCGGCGACGATCTGGTCGACCGTGCGCTTGCGCAGCGGCGGGCGGTCGACGTACCACTCGGGCTGCAGCCGCTTGAACTCCAGCTCGATGGCCTGGTCCACGGCGTTGGGCGTGCAGAACGTGCAGCGGAAGCCGCACCCGCGGGACACCACCATCGACGTGATCGGGTGGACGTCGAGCCGGTTCGCGCGGTAACGCCCGCGGAGGAGCCGTCGGTCCGGCATGGGGAGCGCGCTCACGTCGAGCAGCTTGCGGAACGCGCCGCGCGACCAGCCCTTCGGCGTGTGCCAGGCGAGCCCGTCGACGGTCTCGAGCGCGCGCTCGCCCCGGAAGGCCTCCGCGAGCTCGCCCAGCGTCAGCTCGGCCTCGCCGAGGAGGCAGTAGGTGTCGCGCTCGCCGAGGAACTCCTCGGGCTTCCAGGTGGACGCGGCGCCCATGAACACGCCGCGGGTGCCGGGGTGCGCGCGGCGGATCCGCCGGAACGCCTCGAGGTCCTCCTCGGCGGAGAGGTAGACCGACCAGGCCACCGCCACGTCGTAGCGCTCGCCCGCGACGAGCTCGTCGAAGCCACGGGCGTCGATCCCCTCGGCGGGGCAGTCGAGCAGCCGCACGTCCCAGCCGGCAACTTCGCGCGCGTAGGTCGCGGCTTGCAGCAGGTGGATCGGAGGCTTGTAGTCGTAGCCGTAGTTACAGCCGTAGACGCGATCGATGGGGAGCCTGCGGCGGTTGAACTCGGGCGGCGGGACGTAGAACAACGCGCGCAAACTACGGTTCTCCTGCGTAGATCCGCTCCAGGCGGGCGACGTACGCAAGCGTATCGCGCGAATGACGGACCCGCGCGCGTGCCCTCGCCCCCATCCGCGCGGCCCGCTCCGGATCGGCGTAGACCCACTCGATCGCCGCGGCGAGCGCGACGGCGTCCCGCGCGGGCACGAGCACGCCGTCCTCGCCGGACGCGATCTGCTCGGGGACGCCGCCGACGGCGCTGGCGATCACGGGTCGCCCGGCGTTCTGGGCCTCCAGCACCGCGTACGGGTCGTTCTCCTGCCAGCGGGAGGGGACGGCGACCACGCCCGCGCCGGCGAGCTCGGCGGCGACCTCCGCGCGGTCGAGCGGTCCGGTGAACACGACGTTGGGCGGCGCCTCGCGACGCAGCCGGGCGAGCTCGGCGCCGCCGCCGAGGACGCGGAACGAGCGGGCCGGGAGGGTGCGCGCCGCCGCGATCAACACGTCCACGCCCTTCTCCGGCGACAGCCGCCCTGCGAAGACCACCGGCCCGCCGACGCCCTCGCCCACCGGGCCGTCCTCGACGGGGTTGGGCAGGTGCGTGACGCGGGCGGGATCGATCCCGAAGCGCACGAGCCGGTCGGCGCAGAAGCGCGACGGGGACACGAAGCGGTCGACGCGGTCCCACACGCGGAGACGCGCGTGGACGTGCTTCTCGAACGCGACGGCCACGGACTGCGCGAGGCTGTCGCGCTTGCAGCGGTGCCGGACCGCGTGGGCGTACCGGTGCCCGACGCAGCGCTCGCAGGGCGCGCCCTCGGTCCAGAGCGCCGCGTTGGGGCACACGAGCTCGTAGTCGTGCGTCGTCCAGACCACGCGCACGCCCCGCCGCCCGAGCGGCCCGAGCACCGACGGCGTGAGGTGCCGGTGCACGTGGTGCAGGTGGGCGACGTCGACGCGCACGTCGGAGAGCAGCGCGTCCAGCGCCCGCGCCGCCGCGAGGCTCCAGACGCTCCCGAGCGCCTCCGTGACGCGGGCGAGCCCGCGCGCCCCGAACACGTCGCGCTGCGGCGGGAAGCGCGTGTCCCACACGCTCGGCACGTTGTCGGGGTGCCGCATCGCGAACGGCACGACCTCGTGTCCCCGCGCCCGCAACGCCCGCGTCGTCACGTCGATGCACGTCCCGTCGCCGCCGCGGTGATGGAGGAAGCTCGAGACCATGAGAACTCTCATGGGTCGCCCCCGTCCGGGGGCGACGGCTTCAGGCTTCGGGCTTCGGGCTTCAGGAGCGGCAGGGCGCCCCTTCGGGGCGCGGGAGAGACCCCCGCCTCCCCCCTCTTGCCGACCGAAGCCGCTACCGCCGTCCCCTCCACCGCCGCGTCCGAAGCCTCTGAGCCCGGCTGAAGCCTGTAGCCTGAAGCCTGATGCCTGCTCGAGAGCCCCCACACCGTCGCGTACACGCACCAGTGCGTCTGCGAGAACGTCTCCGTCGAGAACAGCAGGTTTACGTGCAACGCCACGAACGTCGCCTTCAGCGCGGCGTCGCCCGTGGCCCACACGCGGCGGGCGGCGGCGAGCACGAACGCGGCGTAGCCGGCGAGGCCCACGAGACCGGCCTCGCTCGCCACCTTCTGGACCACGCCGTGCGCGTCGACGCCGTTGACCCGGTAGTGAGGGAACGTCAGCATCTCCCAGCGCACGTTCGACCCGCCCCCGGCGCCCACGATCGGGTGCCGCAGGAACATCTCGAGCGCGCGCTCGTCGAGCGAGTGGCGCGACCGCGCCGCGTCGAGCTGGGTGATCGACCCCGACAGGACGGGCCCGTAGATCGCGGCGAGGGCGCCGGCGACCACGATGCCCACGACGAGGCCCGGCCGGTCCGAGAGCGGGCGCCCGCGGAACGGCACGAGGAACGAGAGCCCCGCCGCCGCAGCGATCCACGACGTCCGCGACATCGACAGCGCGATCGCGACGGCCGCCCCGCCGATCACCGCGAGGTCGACGCGCCCGCGGCGCATGCCCCAGAGCAGCGGCAGCGTGGGCGCGAGGGCCACCGCGAGCGTCTTGTGGTTGTTGGTCAGCCCCTCGATCGCCGCGAACCACGTCGCGTTGCCGGCGGCGATGCGCGCGAGCGACGAGCCGATCGAGATCGCGCTGGCGAGCGCGACGGCGGCGAGCAGCGCGCGGCGCAGCCAGCGGACGTCGGACGCTCGGGCGATCACGCCGGCGAGCCCCACGCCGTACGCGAGCCAGAGGAACAGCGGCTTGCGCACGAGGAAGTGCGCCGACTCGGCGGGCGACAGGGCGCCGGGGAGGCCCGCGACGAAGGCGGCGAGCAGGACGGCGTACCCGACGGGTCCCGGCGGCGGCACGCGGGCGAGCACGAGCGCGAGCGGCAGCAGCGCGGCCGCCGCGAGGTCCGCGACGGGCGCGTTCATGTCCCAGGCGCCCACGGGCACGGCGATCTCGAGCGCGATGTACGGGAACGCGACGATGGCGATCGCGGCGAGGACTCTCACGGCCCGGTCCTCGCCCGCCATGCGCCGGCGCCGAGGAGCGCCACGCACGGGAGCGCGGCCATCCAGAGCCCCGCCTCGCCGACGCTCGCCGGCGCGAAGCCCGCCGTCGCCGCGCCGATCGCCAGCGCCACGGCCATCCCCGCGAAGATGGCGGCGTCGCGTAGCGCCCGCGCGGGGACGGCGCCCCGGATGCGCGGCACGAGCATCGCGAACGACACGGACGTCACGATCGCGCCGGTGATCGTGGTCGAAGCCGCGAGCCCCAAAAGCCCGAAGCGGGGCATGAGCAGCGCGTTGAGCGACGCGTTCAGGACGAACGACACGATCCCGAGCCGCAGCACGAGCCCGGTCCGGCCGTCGACGATGTGCGCGCGCACGACGAGCGCGCCCAGCAGCGAGAAGAACACGCCCGGCACGAACGCTCCGAGCACCGCGGCGGTCGTGCCGGTCCAACGCGGCTCGAACACCCCGCCCTCGTACAACATCCGGATCAGCGCGACGCGGCCGATCCACATCCCGGCGAGCACGGGCGGCGCGAGCAGCACGATCCACCACAACGACGTCGCCACCGCCGCCTTCCGCGCGCTCTCGTCGCCGCGCGCGCGCGCCGCCGCCCAGGCGTTGAACGCGACGACGGAGAGCGTGCTCTCGAGGATGGTCTGCGGGATCATCCGCGCGCGGTCGGCGTACTCGAGCAGCGAGACGGAGCCGGGGTCGAGGAAGCCGGCGAACAGCTTGTCGACGAGGATGTTCAGCGCCACCATCGTCTCGCCGCCGAGCACGGGCCCGAACGCGACCGCCGCGGCGACGAGCTCCGGCGGGACCCCCCGCGAGCGGGTCACCCGCACGCCCGCCGCGCGCAGGTTCCACCACAGCCAGGCCGTCTCCGCGAGGTTGCCCGCGCCGACCCCGAGCGGCAGGGCCATCGGGCCGGTGTCCCTCGCCAGCGCGAGGGTCCCGAGCGCCACGCCCGCGCGCACGAACGGCCCCGCCGCCGGCCCGGCGAAGCGGCCGTGCACCTCGTTCGCGCTCTTGAGGACGGCGTTGACCCCGACGCTCGCGAGGAAGGGGAGGAGCGCCCAGCAGTAGGCGGCGGCGAGGTCGCGCGTCTCGGCGTCGAAGGCCGTGAGGCGCGGCAGCGCGACGGGGGCGACCGCCGCGAAGAGGACGCCGATGCCCGTGGCGATCGCGAAGGCGCCGGCGAGGGCGCCGCCGAGGAAGGGCCCGACGCGATCCGGCCGCCGCTCGCGGAGTTCGGCGAGCGGGGGGACCACGACGGTGCCCATCGTGGTGGCGCCGAGCACGAGCAGGAATGTGGGGACCGACAGCGCCCACCAGAAGGCGTCGGTCGCGCGCTGCACGCCGTACCAGTGGGCGATGGCGATCGGGACGAAGAACGCCACGGTCCGCGCGCCCACCGCGAGGGGCACGAGCAGCACCGAGGTACGGCCGATCGACATCGGCGCGCAGCATAACGGCGCGGGGGGGAGCCGCCGGGCGGGGCCGAGCGGGGCCGCGCCGCGACGCCGGGGTGCCCGCGCGCGGGTCTCGCGCTATCCACCGGGCATGCCCCGGCCCGGCGGGATCCTCGCGTTGCTCTCGCTCGTGGCCTGCCGGCCCGACGAAGAGATCGGGCTCGCCGACTCGGGCGCGAAGGCCGCGGGCCTCTGCGAGGGCGCCATCCCCGTGCCGCGGGCCGGCTACGACAGCGAGGACGCCGTGCTCGCGGACGCCCACGCCGACGTGTTCGGCGCCGACGCCGTTCCCCGGCAGGTCCACCTGTCCTGGGCGATCGAGCCGGCGACGTCGGCGAGCTTCGTCTGGCGCACCGACGCGGACACGCTCGCGACGCGCGTCGAGCTCGGCCTCGACTCCACGTACGGCGACTTCGTGCACGGTCGCAGCTTCCTCGTCGCGGAGACGGAGGCGAACGGGCGCCTCCACGAAGCCCACGCCTGCGGCCTCGAGCCCGGCACGACGTACCACTACCGGGTCGGCGGCGACGGCCACTGGTCCGAGGACCGCACCTTCACCACCGCGCCCGCGCCGGGCGAGGCGGCGCCGTTCCGCTTCGCGGTCGCCGGCGACTCGCGCGACGCCCCGGACACCTGGGGCCTCTTGCTCGACGCGATGGAGGCCCACGCGCCGGACTTCTACGTGTTCACCGGCGACGCCGTCCGCCTCGGGGTGAGCATGGACGAGTGGGACGCCTGGCTCGACGCCGGCGAGGGCCACCTCGACCGGCGGCCGATCGTGATGGCGCACGGCAACCACGAGTTCCAGGCCCAGGCGTGGTTCGCGCTCTTCGCGCAGCCCGGAAACGAGCAGTGGTTCTCGTTCGACTACGCCAACGCGCACTTCGCTTTTCTCAACGACACCGTCGCGCGCTCGGGCGACCTCGAGGTGCAGGCCGCCTGGCTCGAGGCCGACCTCGCCGCGACCGACGCACCCTGGCGCTTCGCCGTCCACCACAAGCCCGCCTGGTCGTCGTGTACGGCCCACGGCTCGAACCTCGACCTGCGCGCGCTCTGGTCGCCCGTCGAGGAGGCCGGCGGGGTCGCCCTCGACCTCACCGGCCACAACCACAACTACGAGCGCAGCGTGCCGCTGCGCGACGGGCTCCCGGCCACCGCCGAGCTCGGCACCACCTACGTCGTCGCCGCGGGCGCCGGCGCGGAGCTCTACGGGAACGACCTCTCCGAGCCGAACACGGCGGTCGCCTCCGTGAGCGAGCACTTCGTGCTGGTCGAGGTCGACGGGGGCGCGCTCGAGCTGAACGCCTACGACCTCGCCGGCAACCTGCTCGACACCTTCTCGACGACCCGCTGATACAATGGGGCGTGCTCCCGCTCCTGTGGGCCTGCGCGCCCGACGACCCCCCGCTCGCCGACGACCCGCCCGACGCGGGCGAGGGCGAGGCCACGGGCGACGACAGCGCGGCCGACACCGACACCACGCCGCCCGCCTCGCAGCCGCCTCCGCCCTTGCCCTCGGCCCGCCGGCGCGTGACCGATCCCATGCCGCAACCCTGGCACCCGCGCGGCACGCCGGTCGCCTGCGAGGGCGCGATCCTCGCCGCCACCGCGGGGCACGACGCCGCCGAGGCCCTCCCCGCCGACGTCCACGCGGCGGTCGAGGGCGCCGACCCCGCGCCCCGGCAGGTCCACACGGGCTGGACCGGCGACCCCGCGACGGGCATCACCCTGCTCTGGCGTACGGACGCGGACACGCTGACCACCCAGGTCCAGCTCGGCGAGGCCGCCGGCGCCTACACCGCCACCGTCGACGGCGCGAGCTTCCTCGTGGAGGACGCCGACACCGCGCCGCGCGTGCACGAGGTGCGCGTCTGCGGGCTCACGTGGGGGACCACGTGGCACTACCGCGTGGGCGGCGGCAACACCTGGTCCGAGGACTTCACGTTCACGACGGCGCCCGACCCGGGCTCGCGCGAGCCGATCGTCTTCGGCGTCGCCGGCGACACCCGCGGCGACCCCACGACCTGGTCCCAGGTGCTCGCCGGCATGGCGTCCCACGGCGTCGAGTTCCGCCTCTTCACCGGCGACGCCGTGGGCACCGGCGCGCGCGTGGACGAGTGGGACGACTGGTTCGACGCCGGGGCGGGGTACGTCGAGTCGGTCCCGACGATCAACGCCCACGGCAACCACGAGTACCAGGCCCAGGCGTACTTCGCGCTCGTCGGGCTCCCGGGCAACGAGCGCTGGTTCAGCGTCGACTACGGCAACGTCCACTTCGCCTTCGTGGACGACGAGCCGGCGTACGAGGAGGACTGGCAGGCGCAGGCCGAGTGGCTCGCCGCCGACCTCGCCGCCACCACCCAGCCCTGGAAGATCGTCGTGCACCACCAGCCGGGCTTCAGCTCCTCGCTCGTCCACGCGACGAGCGCCGACGTGCTCGAGTGGTTCGTGCCCGTCCAGGAGGCCGGGGGCGTCGACGTCGACTTCGCCGGCCACAACCACCACTACGAGCGCACCGTGCCGATCCGCGACGGCGCGCAGGACGCGACGGGTGTCACCTACGTGATCACCGCGGGCGGCGGCGCTCCGCTGTACGACAACGACGCCGAGGAATGGTACACCGACGTCGCCGTCGTCACCGAGCACTACACGATCGTCCGCGTGGACGACGACGTCCTCACGCTCGTCGCCTACGACCTCGCGGGCAACGTGCTCGACACCTGGGTCAAGCAGAAGTGACTACATCGCCCCGCGCCCCTTGAGCACCGCGGGCACCGTCTTCACGAGGATCTGGAGGTCGAGCCAGAGCGACCAGTCCTGGATGTAGTGGATGTCGTGGCGGACCATGTCCGCGAAGTTGGCCTCGGAGCGTCCGGATACCTGCCAGAGCCCGGTGATGCCCGGGTTGACGCGGCTGCGCTGCTCGAACCAGTAGGCCATCTCGGCGTCGGTCTCGATGCCGGAGAGGTCCTCGGCCGGCAGGGGCCGGGGGCCGACGAGGTTCATGTCGCCGCGCAGCACGTTGAGCAGCTGCGGCAGCTCGTCGACCGAGTACTTGCGGATGAAGCGCCCGATCCGCGTGATGCGCGGGTCGTCGCGCATCTTGAACAGGCGCCCGTCGGCCTCGTTGAACTCGCTGAGCGAGGCCCGCATCTTGTCGGCCCCGACCACCATCGAGCGGAACTTGAAGAAGTCGAACGCGCGCCCGCCGCGCCCGATGCGCTTGGACGTGTAGAGCGCGGGCCCGCCGTCGGACACGCGGATCGCCGCGGCGAGCAGCAGCAGGAACGGCAGGAGCACGAGCCCGCCCGAGCAGACGCACGTGAGGTCGAACGCGCGCTTGGCGCGCTCCTGCAGGTTCGTGTAGCGGATCGCGGCGAAGTCGATGAGGTCGAGCCCGCCGACGCGCGCGAAGCCGATGCGCGGGCTCACGACGCCCCACGAAAAAGGCGCCTGCAGCACGCGGAGGCCCATGCGGTCGGCCTGCACGGCGAGGCGCATGGCGTCCTCGCGGTCGAGGCGCCGCGTGGCGAGGATGACGAGCTGCAGCTCGTGTCGGTTCACCAGCGCCGGCAGCTCCGAGATGTCGCCGAGCACCCGCGCCTCGGGGACCCGGGGCTCGCCGCTGGCGGCCGTGCGCACGAACCCGACGACGTTGCAGACGTGGCGGGCCTCGCGGGCGAGCCGCTCGTCCATCGCGGCGGCGTCCTCGCCGACGCCCACGATGACCGTGCGCTCGGCGGTGGGCGGACGTTCGAGGCGCAGGAGCACGCGGAACACGGACAGGCGCGCCACGCACAGGAGCGCCCAGGTGGCCCCGACGAACGGCAACACGAGGCCCTTCGGGTACACCCGCTCGGCCACGAGGAAGTTCACGACCACGATGAAGACCGTGACGTAGACGGCGCTCCGCGTGACCGCAGAGGTGATGCGGACGCTGTTCTCCATGCGCCCGGGGTCGTGCAGGCCGAGCTGGTTGAGCGCGAAGAGCCACGCGACGAGCGTCACGACGCCCGCCGGCATCCACGGGTTGGGGCCCCAGAGCTCGACGAACCCCGGCTGGACGAGGCGCTGGAGGTTGGGCGCGAGCCAGAGCCAGAACACCCACGCGACGAACAGGCCCGCGGCGACGCAGACGGCGTCGAGCAACGCGAGGGCGGCGGCGGTCCAGCGCCGCATGCCTACTCGATGCTCAGCGAGGTGCCGGTCGCGCCGCCGGAGAGCACGTTCCGGTAGATCACGGACCCCGCGACGGCGGGCGCGAGCACGGCCTGCAGGCGCCGGAAGAAGCGCTCGACGTTGGTGATGGTCTTCGGCGGCACGTACACCACGTCGCCCCGCTGGAGGTAGACCATCTGGGAGAAGTCGGCCCGGCCGTAGATGGCGTCGACGTCCACCGTGAAGACCGTGGGTTTGTCGAGCCCGCCGCGGATCACCAGCACGTTGGAGGTGCGCGCGTCGGGGTTGATGCCGCCGGTGCGCGTGAGCGCCTCGAGCAGCGAGAGCTCGTTGGTGATCTGCAGGACCTGCGGCGTGGCGACCTCGCCGAGCACGAACACCTTCTGGTTGGTGACCTCGGTGACGTTCACCGCCACCTGCGCGTCGACGTAGTACTCGGCGATGGCGCCCTCGAGCGTGCGCACGACCTGCTCGTAGGTGAGCCCGGCGATCACCAGCCGGCCGACGAGCGGGTAGGAGATGGCGCCGTCCGGCGCCACGGTCACGTCCATCGTCAGGTCGTCGTGGCGCCACACGGTGATGCGCAGGCTGTCGCCCGGGCCGAAGGTGAAGGCCTCGTTGGCCGGGAGCTTCAGCTCGATGTCGGTCTCCGCCACGTTGGCGGGGGTAGCGGGCGGCCGGCAGGCGACGAGGCAGCAGAGGAGGAGGGCCGGCACGCGCATCCTCGGCGACTTAGCCCGTGCCGGTGCGGACGCAATGCCTTGCGGTCCCTCCGGCGGCGCGGCTATAGCCGCTTCGCGTGGGGGCGCCGGTCGCCCGCGCGCACCCAAACATGGAACTCCTCAAGGTCTGGACGGCGCTGCTCCGCAGGAAGTGGATCTTCCTGCAGGCGATCGTGTTCTTCACGGTCGGCGCCGCCGCGATCGCGCTGCTCTTGCCCAAGCGGTACGAGGCGGTCTCGAAGATCAGCGTGGAGTCCTCCGACGCGTCGCTCTCCATCCTCGGCGAGATGGACCTCGGCGAGATCGCCACGTCGCTCTCCGGCTCGAGCGACGACATGCAGACGAAGATCGCGCTCGCGCAGATGCGGCCGGTCCTCGACGAGGTGATCTGGCGCCTGCAGCTTCGCGATCTGGACGGCGAGCTCCTCCCCGCCGAGAAGCTGCTCGTGCCGGGCATCGACGGCGAGATCCTCGCCATGCCCTGGATCTCGATCGAGGAGCAGCAGGGCACCAACATCCTGCTCGTGCTCGGCACCTCGAACAACCCGGAGCTCTCCGCGCTCCTCGCCGACACCCTCGTCGAGGTCTACCTCGACATCTCCGTCCAGCGCGAGAAGAAGGACGTCCACGAGGCGCTCAGCTTCGTGCAGGCCGAGCAGGCGAAGCTCCGCACGCAGTTCGACGAGGCGCTGAAGAACGTGGCCGTCGCGCTCCAGGCCGAGTCGGTGATCGACCTCGACTCGGAGACGAAGGCCGCCGTCGCCCGCGCCAGCGAGCTCGTCGCCGAGATCTCCGCGACCGAGGCCGAGCTGGCGGCGGTGCAGGCGCAGATGCGCGCGCGCGCCGAGCTCAACGCGTCCGAGTCGGTGGCGGCGCTCTCGCCCGCGACCGCGCAGGCCAACCAGCAGATCGGCGAGCTGCGGGCCAAGCTCACGGAGCTCGTGCTGGTGCGCAAGAAGGAGCTCCTCGACAAGACCCCGAAGCACCCCGACGTCATCGATCTCGACGCGCAGATCCACAACGTGCAGGCCGAGCTCGACCGCCTCCTCGTCGAGCAGCACGCGAGGGACCCGCAGGTCGACACGATGCGCCTCAACTACGCCGGCCTGCTCGAGAAGCGGGCCGAGCTCCTGCAGGCCGTGGAGCAGACCATCGCCGAGGCCGGCACCTACCCCGAGAAGGGCCGCAAGATCGCCGAGCTCCAGCTCGCCGCCGAGGCCACCGAGACGGTCTACAAGTCGCTCATCGAGCAGGAGTACCAGATCGCCGTCGCCGAGGCGATGACGGTGTCCGATCTGAAGCCGGTCGAGCCCGCGAAGGCCCCGGACAAACCCGCGGCGCCGAAGCTCATCGTCTACACCATCCTCGGCTGCATCGTCGGGATCGGCGTCGGCTTCGGGCTCGTCTTCCTGTTCGAGTACGTCGACGACAGCGTGAAGGGGCAGGAGGACCTCCGCGAGGTGTGGTCGCTGCCGGTGCTCGGGCTCGTGCCGCGCGTGAAGCTCAAGAGCGGCCCGCTGATCCACCACCTGCCGGCGACCGACCCGCTCTTCGAGGCGTACCGCGCGATCCGCAACGGCATCGCGTTCGCCGGCGTGGACCAGCGGATCGACGTCGTCACCGTCACGTCCTGCGTCCCCGGCGAGGGGAAGAGCACCTTCGCCAGCAACCTCGCGATCTGCCTCGCCCAGGACGGACAGCGCGTCGTGGTGGTGGACTGCGACCTGCGGCGCCCCACCCAGCACAAGGCCTTCCCCACGCTGGCGAACGACCGGGGCGTCTCGACGGTGCTCTCGCAGGCCACGCCGATCGCCGAGGCCGTCCAGGAGACGCCCGTGGCGAACCTCTCCGTGCTGACGTCCGGGCCGCTGCCGTCGAACCCGGGCCGGCTCGTGGAGAGCCTGCGGATGCGGCAGCTCCTCCAGGAGCTCGCCCGGAGCTACGACATGGTCATCGTCGACGCGCCGCCGGTGCTCGCCGTGGCCGACGCCATCTCGCTCGCGCGCGCCTCGCGGGGCACCGTGGTGGTGCTCGAGTCGGGCAAGACCACGCGGCGGATGGTCGCGGACCTGCGCCACCGCATGGAGGCCGGCGCGGTGGAGCCCACGGGCGTGGTGCTCAACAAGGTCGACGCGCGGACCGGGCAGTACGGCTACTACAGGGCCTACGCGCAGATGTACGCCAAGCCGCAGGGCGGCGAGCCCCCCAAGGCGAAGGGGTCCGCGTGATCCTCTTCGCCCTGCTCGCCTGCGACCCCGCGCCCGAGGACATCGCGAAGGCGATCGGCTCCGACAACCCGGTCATGCGCGAGGACGGCGCCAAGATCGCGCAGAACTACGACGACGAGGTGGTGGTGGCGGCGCTGGTCGCCGTGCTGGCCGACCCGTCCGAGCAGGTGCGGCTCAACGCGATCGAGTCGCTCGCCGAGGTCGAGGCCACGAGCGCCGTGCCGGCGCTGGTGCAGCGCCTGCGCGAGGACGCCTCGCCGAAGGTGCGCCGCGCCGCCGCCGACGCCCTCGGACGCCTGCTCGCGAAGGACGCGGCCCCCGATCTCGTCGCGTACGTCGGCCTCTTCGACGCCAACGACCACGATCAGCTCGCCGGCATCTGGGCGCTCGGCGCCATCGGCGGCGAGGGCCTGCCCCCCGAGCAGAAGAAGCTCGTCCTCGACGTGCTGGTGGCCAAGCGCGAGCAGACGACCGACAAGTTCGTCCGGTACAACGCGAGCGCGGCGCTCCGCACGCTCAAGTAGTGGCGTGGGGCGGGCGGGACGCCCGCCCCCACGGGGTTCTCGTGGGGGCGGGCGGGACGCCCGCCCGGGGTCACCAGGGCGCCGTCGCGTTCGCCTCGGTGCGCTGGACCTCGGGGAGCGAGAGACCGCCGTACCCGCGGTCGCCGAGCTTGGGGTCGAGGCGCGCGGGGATCGGGGTGCGGTACTCGCCGCGGAGCGTCACCATCCACACCGCGTCCTCCGACTCCAGCGTCGTGATGCGCTCCAGCCGCACGTTCCACGCGTCGTCCCACGGGAGCGCCCACAACACGCCGGCGGACCAGCGGCCGAGCTCCGGGACCTCGGCCGCCGCGCCGTCGCGGGGGCGCTTGGCCTCGACGCTGCGCACCGAGCCGATGACGAAGAGCCGCGGGTAGAACTGCTCGCGCGCGCTCGCGCTCCACTGCAGGTCCGCCAGCGCCACGCGCGCCTGGAAGCTGGTCAGGAGCGCGTGGCTCGTCGTCAGGTACGCGGCGTAGGAGAGGAGCGGGGCGTCCTCCGGCGCGTCGTCTTCGCGCAGCGTCCAGTCGACGCCGGCGTGGACGGCGGGCTGGGGGCGGCGGTCGAGCCAGGGGTCGAGGTCCTCGATCTCGCGCCGCTCGATGTCGCGCCTCACCTTGCCGCCGGTGCGGTGCTCGACCCGGACGGTGCCGCGCGACGTGCGGACGGCGTCGAGCGAGGGGTTCACCACGGCGTCGGCGGCCGCGTACACCGCGTGCAGCACGGGCGCGTCGTCGAGCGTGCGGTCGAGCAGCGTCTCGATCGACAACACCGAGCCGGCGAGCGCCGCGTCGCGCCAGTCGGCCGCCCGCTCGGGGTCCAGCGGGAGGCCGGCGCCCGTCGCGGCCTCCAGCCGCCAGTGGAGGTCGGCCTCCGCCACGATCGGCCCGAACACGCCGCTGCCGCGGGGCCCGCCCATGCTGGCGGTCACGATGTCCTGGTAGGTCGCGCCGTAGTCGTGGACGACCGGGTGGAGCTCGGTCGCGACGGGCGTGTCCGCCCAGGCCTGCGCGGCCGCCACCGGGATGCAGAGCGGCAGCGACATCCCCGTCACGCTACCATGCCGCCGTGCTGGCCGTGGCCGCCGCCTTCGCCGCCGACCCCTGGGCCGACCCCGTCGCCGACCGCGTCGCGAGGGAAGCGCGTCGGGAGGGCCACGACACGTTGCTCGGCGACGGCGAGACCGCGCCCCACGAGCTCGCCGAGCGCGGCGACGTGGGCGAGCTCCCCGAGGCGCTGCGCGGCGAGTGGGCCCCCGTCTGGGCGTTCCGGCCGTACACGCGCGCGAGCGGCGGCGACGCCGTCCCCGACAACCTCTCGGGCGACACCGAGCCGGGGTACCTCACCTGGGTCGCCGGCGCGGAGGGCGCCCTGTACGCGGGCCCGCTCGTGGCGCGCGTGGCGCCCGAGGCGGAGGTGGGCCTCTTCGAGGGCTTCGACGAGGAGGCCCGCTTCCAGACGCTCTGGGGCGGGGTCGACACCGGCGCGATCGAGGCGGGCTTCGGCAAGCGGGACCGCTGGTACGGCCCCGGACGCCACGGCGCGCTCGTGTTGTCGAGCAACGCCGACGCCCCCTGGCTGGGCACGGCCTCGGCGGAGGGGCGGCTCCCCGGGTGGTTCGACCGGCTCGGGCGCTTCCGCGCGGAGGCGGGCGCGGGGTGGCTGGGTCGCCCGCGCGACGACGTCGAGCGGCCGGGGCTCCTGCTCATGGACCTGCGGTGGTCGCCCGTGCCGGCGTTCGAGCTCGGCGCCACGCGGCTCTCGCTGTTCGGCGGCGTGGGTCGCCCGCCGGTGGACTTCGGACAGCTGCTCGTGCCCACCGAGCCCCACGTCTACGACGACCCCGACCTCTCCGAGCCCGACCAGAACGAGCTCGCCGCGCTGGACTTCCGCCTGTGCGTGCCGCTGCGGAAGTGGTGGGCGCTCCCGGTCGATCACGTCGAGGTGTGGTGGCAGTACGGAGGCGAGGACGTCATCGGCCGGAAGGCGGGGCCGATCCCGTACCCGTCGCTCGCGGGCGTCGGGAACCTCTACGGCGGCGAGGTGGCCACCGGGCCCGTCGTCGTGACCGTCGAGTACACGCGGCTCATGGACGACTACTTCCGGTGGTACGTCGGCCACCGCGTCTACCACGACGGCTTCACCCAGGACGGACGCGTACTCGGGCACTTCGGCGGCCCCGACAGCGAGACGCTGTTCGCCGCGGTGGCGGTCGAGGGGTCGCGGGCGCGGGTCCGTCTCTGGGGCGACACGGTCCGGCGGGTGGGGGTCATCGGCGTCCTCCGGGACAAGGTGTTCACGTTCCCCGAGGAAGAGCACCGGCTCCGCGGCGCGATCGACGCGCAGGTGGCGGTGTCGCCCGCCGCGCGGCTCGGCGGGGGCGCGCTCGTCGAGGACGTCACGGGCGAGGACTTCGTGCCCGGCGCCGACGCCCTGCGCGTGCGCGTGTGGCTCGGCGTCGAGGCGCGCGTCGGCGGGCGGCTTGCGCGCGACTAGGCCGCCGCCCGCGCCCCCCGGGCTCGCCGAGCTCGCCGGCGCCGGGGTCTGCGGCGGGTTGTGCGGCGGCTCGCTCGCCGGGGTGGTCGAGGCGTTGTGGGTCCTGTCGGCGACCCGGCCGTCGGAGTACCAGGCGCTGCTCGTGGCCGACGTCGCCTACGGCGTCGCCGGGGCGGCGATCGGCGGGGCGCTGGCGATCCCGATCGCGCTCCTGCGGTTCTCGCGGGCGTTCACCTGGGCCGCGTGCGCGGCGGGCGCGGCGGCGGGGCTCGGCGGGTGGGCCGCGTTCGACGTCGCCGGGCGGGTCGTCTGGCACGAGCACGGGATCCCCGGGGCCGCCGCCGCGGCGATCGCCGGCGGCCTCGCCGTGGCCGCGACGATCGGGCTGTGGCTCGCGCGGCTCCTGCTCGTCAAGACGCCGCTGCGCGTGGTCGCGACGCCGCGGGGCACCGCGGTCGCGTGGCTCGCCGGCACCGTGATCGTCGCGCTGTTCGCGAGCACGCCGGCGCCCGGCGGGGAAGGGCGGGTCGCGCCCGGCCGCACGCAGGGCGAGGCCTTCCGCCGCAAGCCGGACGTCGTGCTGATCGTCGTGGGCGGGCTGCGGGCGGACGCGCTCGGGTCGGAGGCCGACACGCCGCGGCTCGACGCCTTCGCGCGGGAGGCGGTGGTCTTCGAGCAACACGTCGCGGCCTCGTCCCACACACCCGCGGCGACGGCGTCGCTCCTGACGTCGCGCTCGCCGGGCAGCCACGGGGTCGCCACGCCGGACGCCGTGCTCCCGGACGCCGCGGTCACGCTCGCGGAGGTGATGCGCGACGGCGGGTACGTCACCGCGGGCCTCCCGGCCGAGTCGTCCGTCGCGGGCGCCTGGGGCTTCGACCAGGGCTTCGACTGGTACCCCTCGACCCGCACGCGGGGGCTCGCCGTCTCCTCCACGCTCCTGACGATCCTGCGCGCGGCGTGGCCCGCCGGCTCGCCGCCCGGGGCCTCGCCCGCCGCGGCGCAGGTGGCCCGCGCGCGCGCGTTCGTCGAGGCGCAGGGCCGGGACCGCTTCTTCCTGATGGTCCACCTCGGCGAGCCCGGGGCCGCCGCGACGGGCGACGACCCGCGCGCGGGCTACCGGGCGGGCCTCCGCGCGGCCGACGTCGCGTTCGGGGCGCTCGCCGACGCGCTGGGGACCGCCGGGCGCTACGGCGACGCCGTGATCGTGGTGGTCGCCGACCGCGGCACCGAGCTCGGCGACCACGGCGGCTGGGGCGCGGCGAACACCCTGTACGACGAGATGGTGCACGTGCCGCTGATGGTGCGGCTGCCGCGCGCGGCGCGGGCCGGCACGCGCGTGCCCTGGCAGGTGCGGCAGGTGGACGTGGCGCCCACGATCGTCGACCTCGTGGGGCTCGCCGCCGACCCCGGGTGGGAGGGCGCCTCGCTGCTCGACGACGACTTCGACGACGCGCTCGCCGCCGCGGGCCCACCGCCGGGGCTCGGCCCCGACGACCCACCCTGGACGCCGCCCACCTGGGACCTCCTCGCGGCCAGCCGCGACGCGGTCGCGGGGCAGGACGTCGGCGGGTACACGCTGCACGCGCTCCGGGCCGACGGGCACAAGCTCGTGCGCGCGGCCCGCGTGCCGGGCGAGGGCGCGAGGCTCCCGGCGGGCTTCCGCTGCTTCGACCTTCGGGCCGACCCGGGCGAGGCCTCCCCGCTCGCGCGCGAGGCGTGCGACGGGTCGCTCCCGGCCCGGCTCGACGCGATGGTGCAGGAGCGCGAGGCTCGCCGGGTCCGCGAGGTCCTCCCCTGACGACGAGCCGATGGGCACGATCCGACGCGGCCGGCGCGCGGGGCCCGTGTATACTGGAGCGTCCCCCGGGGTCCCCATGCGTCCCGTCGCGCTCCTCCCGCTGATCGCCCTCGCCTGCACGCCCGACCAGGGCCTGACGTTCAAGAAGGACGATCCCCTCGAGATCGACGACGGCTCGATCAAGGGCCGCGTCTGCGATCCGTCGGGCCGCACCTGGCTTCCGGACGCGATGGCCTACGTGAACATCGTCGGCGACGACGGGCAGATCTTCGAGACGAAGATCGCCTACTCCGATCTCGACGGGTACTGGGAGATCGCCGACCTCCCCGGCGAGAACGAGTACACGGTCTACGTCCAGTACGGCCCCGACCTGCTCCAGACCGAGACGGTGTGGGTGGGCTCGGGCGAGGACGTCGAGCTCGAGGAGCCCGACTGTTTCGACCCGCTGGCGCTCGACGTCGCGGTGGTCACGGGCGACTACGACGACTTCAACCTCGTGCTCAACGAGATGGGCTTCGCGAACTACCAGCTCATCGACGGGCTGGACGAGACGGTCATCAAGGACTTCCTGTCCGACCCCGCCGAGCTCGCCCGCTACGACATCATCTTCTTCAACGGCGGCTTCATCGAGGACGGCGTGATCTACGACCTCGAGGACGCCACCAACGCGGAGACGGCCGCGCGCGTGGAGAACATCCGCGCCTACGTCGAGGCGGGCGGCAGCATCTACGCCTCCGACTGGGCCTACGACGTGGTCGAGCTCGGCTGGGCCGACAACGTGAACTTCGTGGGCGCCGACGAGCTCCCGAACGACGCGCAGATGGGCGACTACGAGGTCGTCAACGCCGCCATCAGCGACGCCGCGCTCGCCGAGTACCTCGGCACCGACCGCGTGGAGATCGACTACGACCTCCCGGTCTGGCCGCCCGTCGAGACCGTCGCCGACAACGTGTCCGTGCACCTCACCGGCACCGTGCCCTACAGCGACGGCCTCTCCGACTACTACCTGACCTCCGTGCCGCTCCTGCTCAGCTTCAACGCGGGGCAGGGGAAGGTGGTGTTCAGCACGTTCCGCGTCGCGAGGAACGCGAGTCAGGAGATGGTGGACACGCTGCAGTACATGATGTACAACCTGTAGAAGTCGCGACGCCCACGCCCCCTACCCGCAGTCCAGGTCCGTCCACTCGTCCACGGTGAGCGTCGCCTCCTGCTGCACGACGTGGCAGCCGTCCTCGTCCATCTGCACGTCCACGATCACGACCCCCGTGCCCGTGTTGCAGCCGTCGTCCGCCGTCGCGGTGATCTCGATCTCGCCGGCGACCTCGTAGCCGACGATCCAGTTGGTGCAGGCCTCGGGGTCGGCGCCCGCGCAGGTGGCCTCGACGGGGTTGCCGTCTTCGTCCACGGCGCTGATCTCGGCGACGAGCGGCTCGCCGTCGGGGCCGACCACGTGGACGAGCGACGACGCCGCGGCGAGGTCGGTGCAGGCGGTCTCCTCGTAGCAGGCGAGGGCGATGAGCAGCGTGAGCATGGGGTCCTCCGTGGCCAACCCGTACTGCAACCGGCGTGCCGACCTTAGCGGCGCAGCGCCGCGGCGAGCTCGCGGGCGAGGTCCTCGAGCCGCCACGGCTTCCGGATCGCGCCGACGAAGCCGTGCGCGGCGGGCTCGGCGAGCACGGGGTCGTCGAAGTAGCCGCTCGACACGATCGCGCGGACGTGGGGATCGCGCGCGTGCAGCACCGCGAGGGCCTCGCGCCCGCCCATCGCGCCCGGCACGGTGAGGTCCATGACCAGCACGTCGTAGGGGCAGCCGGCCGCGCGCGCCTCTTCCCACGCGTGGATCGCGGCCTCGCCGTCCGCGGTGACGACGACCTCGTACCCGACCTCGCGCGCGCAGGCCTCGGCGAGCCCGCGCACGTGGGGGTCGTCGTCCATCACCAGCACGCGGCCCGCCCCGGCCACCACCGCGCGATCCTCGCGCCGCGGCGCCGCCGGGGCGCTCGTCGCGGCGGGGAGGTGCAGCGCGAAGGTGGTTCCCCGTCTCGGGCCCGTGTCGACGGCGATCCGCCCGCCGTGCCGCCGCACGATCGAGTAGGCGGTGGCGAGCCCGAGGCCCGATCCGCTCGCCTTCGTCGTGAAGAACGGGTCGAAGATGCGGTCGAGGTGCTCCGGCGCGATGCCGGGGCCCGTGTCCGCGACCTGCACGCGGACGTAGCGCCCGGCCGGCAGCGGCGGGAGCTCCCCGTGCGCGAGCGTGACGTTGTCGGCCTCGATGCGCAGGATGCCCCCGTCGGGCATCGCCTGCTCCGCGTTGAGCACGAGGTTGTGCACGACCTGGCCGAGCTGACCGGGATCCGCGTCCACCGCCCACAGGTCGGGCGCGGTCGTGAGCTCGGCGCGGCTCCGGCTCCCCTGCAGCGCGAAGCCCGCCGACTCGCGCAACACCTCGGCGAGCGAGGTGGCCTCCTTCACCGGCGCCCCGCCTCGGGCGAAGGTCAGGAGCTGGCGCGTCAGGTCGCGCGCGCGCTCGGCGGCGCGGGTGGCCTGGTCCAGCCGACGGCGCGCGGGGTGCTCGCCGGGGAGCCGGTGCGCGGCGAGCGAGAGGTTGGCGAGCACGGCGGTGAGGATGTTGTTGAAGTCGTGGGCGATGCCGCCGGCGAGAACGCCGAGCGACTCGAGCTTGCTGGAGCGCGCGAGCTCGTCCTCGAGGCGTCGCCGCTCGCGCTCGGCCCGCTTGCGGTCGGTGAGGTCGACGACGACCCCGAGCAGGCGCGCCGGTTGGCCCGCGGCGTCGCGCTCAACCCGGCCCCGGCCGACGACCCAACGCTGACCCTCGGGGCGCGAGACGCGCCACTCCGCCTCGTTCGGCCCCACCCCGAGGAACATGTCGCGGATCCAGAAGGCGACGCGCTCGCGGTCGTCCGGGTGTACGGGCGCGAGGGCGTCGAGGGCGGACAAGGGCGCCGCGCCGGCGACGCCGTGGAGGCGACGGAGCCCCTCCGACCACGTCACCGTCCCGCTGGCGAGGTCGACCTCCCACAGCCCCATGCCCCCCGCCTCCAGCGCGAGCTCCAGCCGCGCGTGGTCCTCCCGCGCGCGGCGGTAGAGGCGCGCGTTGTCCAGCGCGACGGCCGCGCGGTCGGCGAGGTCCTGCGCGAGCGCGACGTCGTCGGGCTCGAAGGTCCGCCCCGACTCCCCCTGGACGAAGCTCATCACCCCGAGCACGCGCCCGGCGACGCGCATGGGCACGAGCAGCGTGGCGCGCACGCCGAGCTCGCGGAGGAACGCGACGTGCTCGGGATCCGTGACGCCGCGGGAGGCGTGGGCGGCCTCGACATCGGGCGTGAGCTCCGGGCGCCCGGTCCGCAGCACCCAGGGCACACCCCAGGCGGCGTTCGGATCGCTCGGGAAGCGGCGGGGGCCCGCGCGCATGAGCGCGATCCGCGCGGGGTCGCGGTGGGCGGCGCCGGCCTCCGCTGGCTTGCCGTCGGCGTCGACGAGGCGGATGAAACAGGCGTCGCACAGCCGCGGCACGGCGAGCTCGGCGAGGCGCGCGATCGTGGCCTCCACGTCGCGCGACGAGGCGAGCGCCGCGCTCGCCTCCAGCAGGAAGTCGCGCGCCTCCGCGCGGCGGCGCTCCTGCTCGGTGGCGGGGGCGTCCGGGCGCGAGGTCATGCGCCCCCGATCCTACCACCCGGGCGCGCACGCCCCCGTCAGCCCCACAACGGCGGCTGCCCCGAGGTGTCGAGCATCCGCTGCAACGACTCCACGTCGCGCGGGCCGAGATCGACGAACCGGATCCCGCAGCCGCAGACGTGCCCCTCGGCCGAGAGGCGGTGCCACCGCACCTCGCCGTCGACGGTGATCGGCTCGCCGCCGTCGAGCTGCACGGTGATCGCCACCGACGCGCCGACGGGCGGGGGCGAGGGCATCGCCACGAAGACGCCGCCCTCGCTCACGTTCTCGGTGAGGCCGGTCCAGAAGTTGGTCTCCGACGTCATCCCGATGCGGGCGGCGATCTCGTGGCGGACGTGCTCGCGGCGCTCGTGCGACGCGACGGCGAGGGCGGAGGCAGGCATGCGGACTCCCGTTCCCCCGCGCCATCGGCACCCGCGGCGCGGTCTTCAGTCGCAGGCGCGAAAATTCGTGGTGGCGGTGGCCTCGGCGAAGTCCTCGCGCGCCGTGGTGAGCGTCGTGAGGTTGAAGCCCGCCCACCCGGCGAGGTCGTACGTGAACCACGTCGCCGCCTCGATGCGGCAGCCGCGGGCCGCGTTCACCGCGTCGACGTACGCGAAGGCCTTCTGGATCCAGCCGTCCGCGTAGGCGTCGGTCGGCCAGTTCTCGCCGCCCGACGACGTCCACCCGCCCGCCGCGTGGTTGAACTCCGTCACGTAGATCGGGAGCGCGCCGCCGCCGGCCGCGTCGATGATGTCGAGCTGCGTGTCGAGGTACTGGAAGCCCCAGTAGCCGTCGTCCGCGGGGTCGGCGTCGCCGCCGCGGCCGCCGTAGGTGTGGACCGCGACGCCGTCGGCGACGTCGTACGTCTTCTCGATGAGCTCGTGCCAGTAGTTGTCGAAGTCGTAGCCGTACGGGCCGCTCGCCGAGGTCTGGTCGTTCCAGCACGCGACCGCGCCGACGAGGACCTGCGCGTCCGGCCGGACCGCGTGGATCTTGCGCACGCACTCGCGGTAGCAGGCCGCGTACTCGCTCGGCGTGAAACCGCGGCTGCCGTCGCCTTCCCAGATCGAGTTCATCTCGTTGCCGATGACGAAGTGGTCGACCACGCCGTCGAGCGCGAGGGCCTGCGCGGCGGCGGCCTCGCAGAAGGCGGTGTAGTCGCCGTCGAGCGGGATGGTGCCCTCGCAGCAGTAGCCGTTGTTGATGCGGAGGATCGGCGTGAAGCCCTCGTCGCGCATCGCCTCGTACCGGGCGACGTCCACGCTCTCCCACGCCGTGATCGTCTCGGTCGACCAGCCGCGCTTGCCGGACAGGATCGCGCTCGCGCCGGCGGACCAGGTGTGGATGCCGTAGAGCCCCTGGGGCGGGTCGACCGTCGTGCCGCCGCCGTCGCCCGCGGCGACCTCCATCGTGCCGGCGCACACGTCGGTGGCGCCGCTGTCGGCGGTGAAGCGCACCGACCACGTCCCCGCCGCGTCGGTGCGCAGGTCGTAGCTCCACGTGTACGGGCCGCTCCCCGTGATCGTCTCGCCGGTGCCGGCCACGACCGAGCCGTCCGGCGCGGTGGCGGCGAGCGCGACCCAGACGTACCCGACGTCGCCGGTGATCGAGACACGCACGGTGTCGTCGCTGTCCGGCGACCGCGGCGACCAGCTCATCGTGGCGCCGGCGACGCAGGTGACGTCCGGCGGGGTCGTGGGGGTGGTGCCCGTCGTCTCGTCCGTGTCGGTGGAGCCGGTGTCCAGCACGTCGCGCGGGTCGCGGTCGCGGCGGGGCTTGCCGTCCGACGCGTCCGGCGCGTCCGAGCAGGCGGAGAGGGCGGCGAGCAGCATGGCGGGGACGCGTTAGCCTGCGCCGCGATGCGCGTCGAACCGTCCACATCCCGTCGTGGCGCCTTCTTCGATCTCGAGCGCACGCTGACGCGGCACGCGGTGGAGCAGGCGGTCGGGACCGCGTCGTGGCGCAGGGGCGACCTCCCCACGTCCGGCGCGCTGCGCATGGCCTGGGCCTACCTGAAGTACGACCTCGGGCTCGTCGGCGAGTTCGAGGCGCTCAAGCGCGCGGGCGCGGTGGTGTTCACGGGCCGCGACCACGCCCGCGACGTCGCGCAGTTTCTGGCCTGGTTCGCGGAGGAGGGCCGCGCCGCCATCTTCCCGGAGGCGCGCGCTGCGGTCGACGCGTTCCGCGCGGGCGGCGTGCCCGTGTGGATCGTGTCGTCGACCTACGACTTCATGGTCGCGCCGTACGCGCGGGAGCTCGGCTGCGCGGGCTTCTTCGGGTGCTCGCTCGAGGTCGTGGACGGGCGGTGCACGGGCCGCATCGCCGGCACCATCTGGCACCAGGAGACGAAGGCGCGCGCGGTGCGCGAGGTCGCCGCCGCCGAGGGGATCGACCTCGCGCAGAGCTGGGCCTTCGGCGACAGCGTGAACGACGAGGCGATGCTCCGCGCGGTGGGCCGGCCGAAGGTGGTCAATCCGGGTCGGGCGCTGCGACGGCGGGCAGAGGAGCGAGGCTGGGAGGTGCTTCGCTGGGGCGGCGGATGACGAGCGAGCGGACGTGGCGGGCCACGCCGCCCATCGCCTCCGTCCACGACTGCTGCGCCGGCACCTCGACCCCCGCCTCCGCGCACACCTCCTCGACGAGCTCGCGGGCGCGCCTCAGCTTCGCGGTGGGCACCTGGGGCATCAGGTGGTGGGCGACGTGGTGGTTCAGCCCGCCGAAGAGCCAGGTGGTGAAGGCGTCCGCCGGCAGGTTGCGCGAGCAGTAGAGCCGCTGCGCGAACCAGGGGAGGCGCTCGCCGGGCTCCAGCGTGCGCGTCCCGAGGTGGTTCCAGATGAAGCTGCCGAAGATCCACGGCGCGGTGAGGAGGCTGGAGATCAGGTAGTCCGCGGCGGTGCGCTCGAGGCCGTGCACCGCGGCGGGGAGCGCCCACCAGAGCGCGAAGTGGCCGACGAGGCCCAGCTTGTCGCCCAGGGTGGCCTGACGGTCGCCGAGCGCGAACGCGAAGCCGCGCACGCGGATGGCGTAGGGCTGGATCCAGAGGATCGGCCAGAGGAGCCAGCCCTGTCGGGCGGCGATCCATCGGCCCGCGGCGCCCGTGGGCGCCTGGCCGGGCGCGAGCACGAAGATGCCGGTCTGGATGTCCGGGTCGTCCAGCGCCTCGTTCGTGCACGCGTGGTGGCGGTCGTGTTTGATGCGCCAGAAGTTGTACGACTGCCCCACGACGACCGAGGTGCACACGTGCCCGACCACCGCGGACCACGTCGCGTCGCGCGTCAATTGCCGGTGCGCCGCGTCGTGGGCGAGCAGGCCGGCCTGGACGACGGCGAACCCGGTGACGGCGAGCGCCGCGACGCGCAGGGGCCAGGCGGGATCCGACAGCAACACGGCGTAGCTCGCCGCGAAGAGCCCGAACGTGGTGAGGAAGCGCGGCGCGAAGCTGAAGGGCGCAGGCTCGCGCAGGCCCTCCGCGTCGGCGCGCTCGAGGAGGCGTTGCTGGAGCGCGCTCCAGTCCGTCACCCGCCCACCTCGTCGAAGCTCACGAGCTTCCCCTCGCGCTCGTCCCACAACGCGAGGCGCGCGGTGTCGAGGCTCGCGCGGAGCCCGATCCGCGGCACCTCCCGCAGCTCGGGCACCGCCTCGAGCGCCTCGCGCAGGCGATAGTTGGGCACGCGGGCGTCGAGGTGGTGCACGTGGTGGAGCCCGATGCGGCCCGTGAACCAGTCGAGGACCGCCGGCAGGTCGTACCACGAGCTGCCGTCGAGCGCCGCGCGGGTCGCGTCCCAGTCGCGGTCGCGCGCGTGCCACGCGCCCGGGAAGGTGTGCTGCACCCAGAAGAGCCAGCCGCCCACCCACGCCTCGCCGAGCAGCACGGGGACGTGGACGATCGCGAAGTCGCGCAGCCCGATCGTGGCGTGCGCGGCGACGGCGAGCCCGACGAGGCCGACGTTCGTGAACGCGACGCTCGCCCACTCCGCCCGCCAGCTCCGCGGCACGTCCAGCGGCAGGCGGTGCTTCACGAGGAACTGGAACGGCACCCCGAAGCCCACGAGGAAGCGCACGTCCCGGTAGAGCCGGTACCAGCGCCGCCGCCCCGGCGAGAGCGCCCGGTACTCGTCCACCGTGAGCAGGCTCATGTACCCGAGGCCGCGGCGATCGAGGTTGTTCGTGGCCGCGTGGTGCATCGCGTGCGTGCGCCGCCAGTAGTGGTAGGGGGCGACCGTCAGCACGCCCAGCAGGCTGCCGAGGAGATCGTTCGCGCCGCGAGACCGGAAGAACGCGCCGTGACCGCAGTCGTGCTGCAGGATGAACAGGCGGACTCCGAACAGCGCGGCGATCGCGACGAACAGCGGCGTCGCGATCGGGGCCGCCCGGAGCGACACCCACGCGAGAGACCAGCAGGCGACGTATCCGGCGAGGGTGATCGCCAGCTGCAGGAGGCTCCGCGCGGGCGAAGGCCTCGCGAAGGGGCGCACCGCCTCGCGCAGATCGCGGGTGACGACGTCGCGGATGGCCGGCCCCGCGGTCATGGGGCGGTCCTATAATGCGCGCCACCCTGTCGGGAGGGGACGCTGGACTTCCGCGGCAACGAACGCTTCCACCTGCGCGCGCCGCTCGGCAGCGGCGGCATGGGCGTGGTCTGGCGCGCGGAGGACACCGAGCGCGGCAGCGAGGTCGCGCTCAAGACCCTCACGGAGCTCGACGCCGAGGCGATCACGCGGCTCAAGAACGAGTTCCGCGCGCTCGCCGACATCGTGCACCCCAACCTCGTGACGCTCTACGAGCTGGTGGCGCACGGCGGGCAGTGGTTCATCACGATGGAGCTCGTCCAGGGGGTGGACTTCCTCTCCTGGGTGCGCCCGGCCACGCAGGTCTCCGCCCACGCGACGATCGCCGCGCCGTCCGACAAGAGCCTCGGCCCCCTCATGCCCAGCTCGTCGGACACGTTCCCGTCCTTCGACTCGCGCGGGCCCGGCACGCTCGCGCCCGCCGGGCACTCGCCGGGGACGGTGTTCGGCGCGCCGCAGGCCGGCACGCCCATGGGCGCCGCCGGCTGGGAGCGCCTGCGCGACGCCTTGCCCCAGCTCGTGCTGGGCGTCCACGCGATCCACCGCGCGGGGAAGCAGCACCGCGATCTGAAGCCGGGGAACGTGCTCGTCACGCCCGAGGGGCGCGTCGTGATCCTCGACTTCGGCCTCGTCACCGGGGCCCACGGCGAGGGCCGCTACGTCGACCCCCACCTCTCCGGAAAGGCGGGCACGCCCGCCTACATGGCGCCCGAGCAACACGCGGGCGAGCCCATGACCGAGGCCGCCGACTGGTACTCGCTCGGGGTGATGCTCTATCAGGCGCTCACCGGGCGGCTGCCCTACTACAGCGCCGACGCCTTCTTCGACGGGACCTACACGCCCCCGCCCTGGCCGAGCGAGCTGGTCGCCGGTGTCCCCCCCGACCTCGAGCGCCTCTGCCTCGAGCTGTTGCGCTGGCGTCCGGACCAGCGGCCCCGCGGCGACGAGATCCTCGCGCGCCTCGGCGTCGCGCCCGCGCCCGCGGGCGCCGACACGCCGCCGGCCGACGCGCTCTTCGTCGGGCGCGAGGCCGAGCTGGCCGTCCTCGCCGGCGCGCTCGCCGACCACCGCGCGGGCGCCGCCGTGCGCGTGTGGGTCGAGGGGCGCTCCGGGCAGGGCAAGAGCGCGCTGTTGCGGCGCTTCCTCGCCCCGCTCTTCGACCGCGACGACGTGGTCGTGCTCACGGGCCGCTGCCACGAGCGCGAGTCCGTCGCCTACAAGGTCTTCGACGAGATCGTCGACACCCTCGTCCGCTACGTGCTGAACCAGGACTGGAAGGTCGCCCGCGACGTCGTCCCGCCGGACGCCCACCTGCTCGCCCGGCTCTTCCCGGTGCTGCACCGCCTCGGCGACCTCGGCGACGAGCCCACCACCACGCTGCCCGAGCCCCAGGAGCTGGCCCGCCGGGCGTCGCGCGCGCTGAAGGAGATGCTGGCGCGGCTGGCGGCCCGGCGCTCGCTCGTCATCTTCGTCGACGACCTGCAGTGGGGCGACCTCGACAGCGCCCGCCTCCTCGGCGACCTCTTCCGCGACCCCGCCCTGCGCGCCCTCTTCGTGGTCGCGTACCGGAGCGAGGAGGTCGGCCAGAACGCGGTCCTCCACGCGCTGCTCGACGCGGCCCGGCAGGGCGCGGCCGACGACCGGAAGATCACGCTCGCGCCGCTCTCGTCGGGCGACGCCGCGGGGCTCGCCCGGGCGATCGTGGGCCCGGGCGCCGACGTCGAGGGCATCATCCGCGAGTCGGGCGGGAGCCCGTTCTTCGTCGAGGAGCTGGCCCGCTACGCCCGCGCGGGCCACGCGGGCGTGGTGAGCCTCCAGGACGTCGTCCGGGCGCGGATCGCCGCGCTGGAGGACGACGCGCGCGGGCTGCTCACGTCCGTCGCGGTGATCGGCCGCCCCGCGCCGCTGTCGCTCGCGCTGGAGGTCGCCGACCTCGCCGGCGAGGGCGACCGCGCCATCCTCACGCTCCGGTCCGCGCACCTCGTCCGTACCGCGGGCGTCCGCGCCGAGGGCCGCGTCGAGCCCTGGCACGACCGCATCCGCGAGACCGTCGTGGCCGGCCTCGCGGGCGACGCGTTGCGCGCCTGGCACCGCCGCATCGCCGACGCCCACGAACGCCGCGAGCCGCGAGACGCCGAGGCGCTCGCCGTCCACTGGCAGGAGGCCGGCGAGCCGCGGGCGGCCGTCAAGTACCTCCTCTCCGCGGCGGAGCAGGCCACGCGCGCGCTCGCGTTCGACCGCGCCGTCGCCCTGTACGAGCAGGCCCTGGGGATCGCGCCGGCGCCCGACGTCGAGGAGGCGCTCGCCGACGCGCTGCGCAACGGCGGTCGCGGGCCCGAGGCGGCGAAGCACTACCTCGCGGTCGCCGAGTCGCACGGGGGCGACCGCCGCCGCGAGCTGCTCCGGCGCGCCTTCGAGCAGCTGCTCATCAGCGGGCACATCGACCAGGGCACGGAGGTCGCCAAGCAGGTGCTCGCCGCGGTCGGGCTGTCGATGCCGGAGTCGCCGACGGGCATCGTCGTGTCGCTGCTCTGGCAGCGCTTCCGCGTGACGATCCGCGGCCTGAAGTACACCGAGCGCACCGAGGCGCAGCTCGGCGCGGAGGAGCGCGCGCTCGTCGACACCTGCTGGGCGATGGCGAACGGGCTCTCGATCGTCGACAGCAAGCTCGGCGCCGACTTCACCACGCGTTTCCTCCGCGCGGCGCTCGACGCGGGCGAGCCCCGCCGCATCGCCTGCGCGCTCGCGTTCGAGGCGGCCCACCAGATCACGAGCGGCGCGGCCGAAAAAGCGTGGCGCCTCCTGCGCGACTCCGAGGCCATCGTGCAGCGCCTCGGCGACCCCCACACGCTGGCGTACCACCACCTCATGCGGGGCTTCGTCCTGTACTTCCAGGGCCGCTACGCCGAGGCGCGCGACGCCGACGACGCGGGCGCGAAGCTGTTGCGCGAGCGCTGCGTGGGCGTGCACTGGGAGATCACCACGGCGGAGACGTTCGCGAACTGGTCGCGCGTGTACGCGGGCGACTGGAACCAGCTCGCCGAGCGCGGCCCGATGCTGCTGGAGGAGGCGCGCCAGCGCGGCAACCGCTACGCCGAGCACGGCGTGCGCGTGTCCGCGCTGATCTGCGCGCGCCTCGGCGCCGACGACCTCGAGGGGGCGCGCGCCGAGCACGACGCGGCGACGGTCGGCTGGTCCACGCGCGGCTACCAGGTGCAGGACTTCCTCAACCTCTACATGGGCGGCTGGATCGACCTCTACGCGGGCACGCCCGGCGAGACGTACCGCCGCGTGCTGGCGGAGTGGCCGGCGCTCGGGCGGTCGCTGCTCCTGCAGGTCGAGGACATCCGCTACCGCATGCACCACCTGCGCGCCTACACGGCGGTGGCGGCGGACGCCGACCTGAAGGACGCCGAGAAGAGCGCGCGCGTCGTCGCGAAGGTGGGGTCGCGCGGCGTGGACGGCGTGGCCGGCACCATCCGCGCGGGCATCGCCTTCCGCAAGGGCGACGTCGCCGCGGCGATCGCGGGGCTCGCCGACGCCGCCGCCCGCTTCGAGGCGGCCGGGATGCCGCTCTACGCCGCGGGCGCGCGCCTGCGGCACGGGCAGCTCGCCGGCGACCAGGGCGAAGTCGCCGCCGCCGAGGCGGAGATGCGGCGGCGGGGGATCGTGAACGCGACGGCGGCGACGAGGATCTTCGTGCCGTTCTAGCGGAACACCCCGATCCCGAGGAACCAGAACGCCCACGCCCCCAGCATCGCGTGCGACACGCTCACGCCGATCAGCGTGCGGTGCCGATCGTAGAGCCAGCCCCAGTACAGGCCGGCGAAGAACACGATCGCGACGATGGGCAACGCGTAGACGAGGTGGGTGGTGCAGAAGATGAGGTTCGACAGCAGGATCGCCATCCAGCGGCGGCGGCGCCCCTCGAAGAACTGCACCATCGCACTCTGCAGGCCGCCGCGCACGATGAACTCCTGCATCGGCGCGATGAAGAACACGTAGGCGCCGAGCGTGGTCGCCCAGTTGCGCCACGCCTCGGGCGTTCCCCACAGCTCCTCGGCCTGCGCCATGCGCTCGAGCTCGAAGAGCGGCAGCTCGGGGAAGGCGGTCGCGACGAGGCCCGCCTTCAGAAGCGTGAGCACCGCGCAGATCGCGCCCGTGAAGCCCACGGCCTCGGCGACCGCGCGGAGCCCGCCCTGCGTCGTGATGCCGAAGGTCTCGCGGCCGTAGTGCGAGCGCGCGATCATCTGCCAGATCGAGCCCACGAAGAGCGCGGTCAGCACGATGTTGATGTAGGTGTAGGACGGGAGGAGGTCGTTCGCCTCCTCGATGGCGTCGAGCGCGAACGTGTAGAAGCAGAGGCACACGATGATGACGATCGTGAGCCGCCCCATCTCGAGGCGCAGGCGCTGCTGCTCGAGCACCTGGGACATGGTCTCCAGCAGGCGCTCGTTGCCCTCGCGGACGTGGCGCGTGAGGTCCTTGCGCGCGAACAGGAAGTGGCGGGCGAGCCGGTCGTCGCCGGCGACGCGCTCGCGTAGCTCGTCGATGGGGATCGCGACCGCCTGCACCGTCCCGCGCGCGCGCACGGTGGCCGTCCGCGGCGTGTCGTCGAAGAGCGCGAGCTCGCCGACCGCGTGGGGAGCGCCGACCAGCGCGAGCGAGGTCTCGGTGCCGTCGCCCGGCGCGACCTTCACGACGTCGACCTCGCCGTCGACCAGCACGTAGACGAGGTCGGCGGCGTCGCCCTCGCGGATGAACGCCTTGCCGTTCGGCAACACGACGAGGCGGCCGAGCTCGGCGACCTTGGACAACACGTCGGGGGGGAGCCCCGCGAAGAGCGGCGACTCGCCGAGCGCGCGGACGATCCGGGTCGAGGCGACGGGCACGGCCGGGAGCTAACCCGCGCCGGTGTAGGCTCGCGCGCATGGGCCTCCTCGACGCGCTCGAACGGGCGGGCAACCGGCTCCCGGACCCGATCGTGCTCTTCTGCGGGATCTGCGGCGTCGTGGCCGGCGCCTCCGCGATCGCGGAGCACGCGGGCGCGGCGGTGACGCACCCCGGCACGGGCGAGGTGGTGGAGGCCGTGAGCCTGCTCGACGCGGCGGGGCTGCGGCGCATGCTGACGGAGGCGATCCGCAACTTCACGTCGTTCCCTCCGCTCGGGCTCGTGCTCGTGATGGTCGCCGGCGTCGGGCTGTGCGAGCGCGCCGGGCTCTTCGGGGCGGCGCTGCGCGCGGGCGTGTCGCGGGTGCCGGCGGCGTGAACGCCTCGCTGGCGGCGGACGCGGGCTTCGTGGTGCTCCTGCCGCTGGCGGCGATGGTCTACGCGAGCGCGGGGCGGCACCCGCTCGCGGGGCTCGCCGCCTCGTTCGCGGGGGTGTCCGGCGGTTTCTCGGCGAACCTGCTGGTGACGTCGCTCGATCCGCTCCTGTCCGGCCTGACGGAGGCGGCCGCGCGGATGGTCGACGCCGACGCCGTCGTGCCGCCGACGTGCAACTGGTGGTTCATGATCGCCTCCACGTTCCTCCTCACCGCGGTGGGCGCCGTCGTGACCACGCGGGTCGTGGAGCCGCGCCTCGGCGCGTGGACCGGCGATCGCCCGGACGGGGGCGCGCTCTCCGCCGGGGAGCGCCGCGGGATGGCCGCCGCGGGGCTCGCGGCGGTCGCGGTGCTCGGCCTCGCGGCGGTCGCGGTGGCGACGGGCATCCTGCGCGACGGCGACTCGCTCAAGCCCTTCTACGACGCGCTCATCGTGGTGCTCGCCCTCGCGTTCGGGGCCGCGGGCGTCGCCTACGGCGCGGTCGCCGGCACCGTGCGCACGAGCCACGACGTGGCGCGCCTCTCCGCCGAGGCGATGGCGACGATGGGCGGCTACCTCGTGCTGGCGTTCGTCGCCGCGCAGTTCGTGTCGTGGTTCTCCTGGTCGAACCTCGGGATCATCCTCGCGGTGACGGGCGCGGAGACCCTGCGCGACCTCGGGCTCGGCGGCGTGCCGCTGCTGGTCGCGTTCGTGGTGTTCGCGGCGTGCGTGAACCTGCTGGTTGCGAGCGCGTCGGCGAAGTGGGCGGTGATGGCGCCGGTGTTCGTGCCGATGCTGATGTTGCTCGGCGTGCCGCCCGAGGTGACGCAGGCGGCGTACCGCGTGGGCGACAGCGTCGCGAACGTGATCACGCCGATGATGCCGTACTTCCCGCTGGTGATCGCCGTGGCGGTGAAGTACGACGCGCGCGCCGGGCTCGGCACGTTGCTCGCGATGATGTTGCCGTACAGCGCGGCCTTCTTCGCCGCCTGGAGCGTGTTGCTCGGCGCGTGGGTCGCGCTCGGGCTACCGTTCGGACCCGGCCTGTAGGTCGGTGACGGTGAAGCCCCACTCCTCGTCGATCGCGTTCTCGATCGGATCCACCGTCACGCTCGTCGGGTAGCCGAGGTCGGTGTCGTAGACGGCCTCGAACGCGTGGGGGTCGTCCTCGATGGCGTCCCGCACCGCGTCGAAGAGATCGGGGATCGTGGACGGGACGAAGGTCTCGCCGATGTCCTCCTCCGCGGTGAAGCTCGCGACGGCGCCGTCGACGACCTCGACCTGCACCGGCACGCCGCCCTCGGGGCAGAAGCACGACCACGTGAGCGTGTAGGTGTAGTCCTCGAAGCCGGCGTCGGCCCAGCGGCCTTCGGCCAGCTCGAGCGCCTCGAGGCGCTCGTTCTCTTCGTCGAAGCAGGCGGCGAGCAGGATCAGCATGGGTTCCTCCCGGCAAGGAGGGATGCACGACGCGTGCCACTGTAAGTCCTCGCGGGGGGCGGTCGTTCCACCGGCACGAAACGGAGAACCGCCATGACCCGCCGCCTCCTCCTCGGTCTCGCGCTCCTGTCCAGCCCCGCGCTCGCCACCACGGCGTCCGTCCCCACCGACGCCACGGCGCAGCGGAAGGGCGTGGCCTGGCTCCTCGCCGTCCAGAACGCCGACGGGGGCTGGGGCGCCGGCGCGTGGGGGCAGGCCGACGCGAAGGCGGCCTCCGACGTCGCCACGAGCGCGGTCGCCATCCTCGCGCTGCGCCGGGACGGCGGCCACGCCGACGCGATCACGAAGGGCGTGCGCTACGTCGCGAGCGTGGTGGAGGCGAGCCCCGCGGCGGGGCCGGCGCTCGCGGTGCCGCAGGGCACGCAGCCGCAGCACAAGCTCGGGAAGTACGTCGACACGCACATGGCGGCGCTCGTCCTCGGCGAGGTCGCCGGCACGCTCGACGGGGACACCAACCGCGTCGTGGCGATCGCGCTCGACAAGGCGATCTCCAAGGTGCAGGCGGCCCAGCGCGCGGACGGGAGCTTCGACGGCGACGGCTGGGCGCCCGTGCTGTCGCACTCCGTCGCGGCGATGAGCCTGATCAAGGCGAAGGAGAAGGGGGTCGCCATCGACGAGCGGGCGCTCGACCGCGCCGAGGCCTACCAGGCGCGGAAGGTCGACACGAAGACCGGCGACATCGACACGAGCGACGGCGCGGGCGTGGCGCTCTACGAGGTGGCGAGCACGGTGCGGCAGGCCTCCCAGGCGAAGGCGCGCGGGTCGGCGAGCCCGCTGGCCGCGGCGGAGTCGGTGGCGGTGGCGCGCGTGGCCGCGGACGACGGGCGGCTCATCCAGGGCTTCGGCTCGATGGGGGGCGAGGAGATGCTCTCCTACATGATGATCAGCGACGCGCTCGCGGAGAAGGGGGGGACCGAGTGGCGCGACTGGGACGCGAAGATCTCGCGGCACCTCGTCGGCATCCAGAACGCGGACGGGAGCTGGGCGGGCGCGCACTGCATCACCTCGCGCACCTTCACCACGGCGGTCGCGCTCATGACGCTCGGGGCCGGCGGCGCGCCCGCGCCCGCGGTGAGCGCGACGCAGCCGGTGTCGGGGGCGTCGTTCTGGGACTGGTAGCGTCGTAACCGCCCCGCACAAGGGGTCAGGACTCTACTTTTG
>JBMOQZ010000375.1:0-5409 GCA_049322475.1 Myxococcota bacterium
CCGCGCGCCCGAGGTCGCCCCGGAGCCGCCCCGCGCGCCGGAGCCCCCGCCCGAGCCCCGCGCGTTTCCGCTCGGGCACCCGGAGGCGAGCGGCGAGGAGCTCGAGGCGCTCGGCGTGCTGGGACCCGAGGAGATCGAGGCCTTCGCCAACGCCGGCGTGATCACCGGCGCGGACCTGCTGCTCCGTGCGCCCGTGAAGGTCGACCGCGCCGGCGAGCGCTGGATCCCGGGCGTGACGCCCGAGGGCCCGGTGATCCTGCGCGGCGCGGTGAAGCGGCGCGCGACGCGCTTCGGCCCGGGCTGGCGCCGTCACGAGGTGGTGCTCGCCCACGACAAGGGCGACGTGCGCTGCGTCTGGCTGGGGCAGCTCCCCGACGAGGTCCGCGGGCTCCGCCCGGGCGGCGAGTGCGGGTTCGCCGGCCGGCTCGAGGTCGAGGACGAGGTCCCCATGCTCTACGAGGGCGAGCCCCTCGGCGTGGATGGCCGCGGGGGCGACTGGTTGCCGGCCTACGGCGTGGCCGGCGTCGAGGAGCCGCGCGCCCGCGCCGCGATGCGCGCCGCGCTCCGCCGGTACGCCGACACGCTCGCCGACCACCTCCCGCCCGACCTGCTCGAGCGCTACCGGCTCATGCCGCTCGCCGCCGCGCTGCGCGACGCGCACTTCCCCAGCAACGCCAACCGGAAGGGCCGCTCGCGCCTCGGCTTCGACGAGCTCCTCCAGGTGCAGCTGGGCGTCGCGCTCCTGCGCCAGCGCGAGCCGCGCGCCCGCGGCGTGTCGAACCCGCTCTCGCACGCGTGGATCGCCCAGGCGCAGGGCATGCTCGGCCTCGCGTTCTCCGACGATCAGGAGGCCGCGTTCGACGACATCCGCCGGGACCTGCGCCGCAACCAGCCCATGCAGCGCCTGCTCCAGGGCGACGTGGGCGCCGGCAAACACGCGATCGTGCAGGCCGCGATGATGCTCGTCGCGGAGGCGCGGCACCAGGCCATCTTCGTCGCCCCCGACGCGCTGACCGCCGAGCACCGCTTCCTCTTCGCCGAGGCCTTCTTCAAGACCGTCGGCATCGAGCCGCTGCTCCTGCTCGGCCAGCCCACGCGGGTGCAGCAGGAGGCGCTGCGCAAGGGCGACACGCTCGTCGTCTACACCACCCAGGCCATCCTCGAGGCCGTGCCGCAGCTGCGCCGCCTCGGGCTCGTCGTCTTCGAGGAGCACGGCCCGTACGGCGCGGCGGACGTCACGCCGTTCGTCGGCGGCGAACGCGGGGAAGGGCAGGGTACCCGGCCCGACATGCTCGTGTTCACCCCGACGCCCGTGCCCTCGGCGATCGCGCTGAACCTCTACGGCGCGCTCGCGATGACCGTCATCCCGCCCGCGCCCGCGCGCGGCGTGGACACCGAGGCCTTCGACGCCACGACCCGCGAGCAGGCGTACGCCCACGCGCGAGCGGCGATCGAGGCGGGCGAGCAGGTCATGGTCGTGTTCCCCATGCTGCGCGGGCACGACCTGCTCTCGCCGTCCGAGGCGCGTCGCCTCGCCGAGGTGCTCGCCCAGGAGACGTTCCCGGGGGCCCGCATCGGCATCTTCAACGGCGGCATGTCGCGCGAGGAGCGCCACCGCGCCTACGACGACTTCCAGCACCGCCGCACCGACGTGCTGCTGGCCACCACCTACGTGGAGCACGGCCCCGCCGTGCCCCAGGCCTCGGTGATGATCGTCGAGCAGGCCCAGCAGTACGACCTCGTGCGGCTGCACCGCCTGCGCGGCCACGTCGCCTACGGCTGGAAGCGCGGGAAGTGCCTGCTCGTGGTCGGCGACGACCCCCGCCCCGAGGCCCGCCGCGCCATCGACCTGCTGCTCCAGGAGACCGACGGCTTCCGCATCGCCGAGCTCGACCTGCGCCAGCGCGGCGTCGAGGCCGTCCTCGGCGAGCGCGCGGCGGACGCGCCGGACTTCGTATGGGCGGACCCGGTGCAGGAGCGCGATCTCCTCGTGCGCACGCGCCAGGAGGCGATGCGCCTGCTCGCGCAGGACCCGGGCCTGCGGCGCCGCAGCAACCGCGCCCTCGTGATGCTGGTGCGCGGGCGCTTCGGCGAGGACGTGCTCCCCGAGCCCCAGGGCCCGGGCGGCGGCGAGCCCTCGCCCGGCGGGCCGGGGGGCAACCGCCGTCGTCGCCGCCGGCGTGGTAGGTAGGCGGCGATGCCGACCGCCCGGCGCTCCATCGACGTCGACGTGCCGCCCGCAGCGCTGATGCGGGTGATCACCGACTTCGCCAGCTATCCGCGCTTCCTCACCGACATGGAGGAGGCGACGGTGCTGCGGAGCGAGCCGGGCGACTGGACCGTGAAGTTCGCGGTCCGCATCATCCGCCGCATCGAGTACACGCTGCGCCTGCGCCAGCTCTCCGAGACGCGCCTGCGCTGGTCGCTCGTGGAGGGCGCCTTCAAGTCCAACGACGGCGGCTGGGAGCTCGACGCCCTCGACGGCGGGACGCGCACCCGCGCCACCTACGAGCTCTCGATCGACCTCGGCATGTTCGTGCCGGGCAGCGTGCTGAAGACCCTGCTCGAGCACAACCTCCCGGCGACGCTGGAGGCCTTCAAGAGGCGGGCGGAGAAGCGATGAACGCCCCTCTCCCCGCCGAACGCGGGGTGGCCCGGAGGGCCGGGAGGGGGTCGTGAACGTCTGGCGCGTCCGAAAGGACGTCCGGATCGCCCCCTGGGACGATCCCGTCGGCGACGTCCGCGTCCTCGGCGTGCCGCTCGCCGAGCGTCAGGAGCGGGTGTTGCACGCCCTCGGCCTGCGCTTCGCCGGCGAGGTCGACGAGCCCGGGACCGACGGGTTGTATTGGGACGCCGACGTGGACGTCTCGCTGCCCGCGATGCGCGCGTTCCTGAAGGGCCCGCCGGGGCGCATGGCGCTGGTGGAGCGCCCGCCGCGCAAGGGCGACCTCGAGGTCGAGGAGGTCGGACCCGTCCACGACGGCTTCCCCACCCGCCTCGTCGGCGTGTGCACCGGCGAGGCCCCCGCCGTCGTGCCCCCGCGCGGGTTCGCGGGCGTGGCGCGGATGCCGGGGCCCTTCCGCGCCGAGGTGCCCTGGTACCTGACGGCGCGCACGGCGGTCACGATCCGCCACTGGACGCACGTGCTCCGCGCGAACCTCTGCGCGCTCGCCGCCGAGGTCGACGCCGAGGTGCTCCGCAAGCCCTGGCGCGCGCTCTGGGCGCTCTTGCGGCACGGCGCACGCTGGTCGGCGGTGGGGAAGGGGGCGAAGGTTCACCCGACCGCGCGGCTCGAGGGCTGCGTCGTCGGCGAGGGCGCGGAGATCGGCGCGTTCACGGTGTTGCGGGGCTGCGTGGTGGGCGCCGGCGCGGTCGTTGAGGACCACGTCACCGCGAAGGGCAGCGTGATCGACCCCGGCGCGCACCTGGGCAACTACTGCCTCTTCAACCTCTGCGTCGTCGGCGAGCGCTCCAGCATCAGCCACATCGGCGCACAGGGCTCGGTGATCGGCCGCGACAGCTTCCTCGCCACCTTCGCCACCCCGCAGGACCTCAACCTGACGGGGAACGTGCGCGTGGCCTGGGACGGGCGCCTCGTCGACACCGGCGGGCCCTTCTGCGGCTGCGCGATCGGCCACCGCGTCCGCCTCGGCGCCAACGTGACGCTCGCCGCGGGCCGCTCCGTCCCGAACGACGTGACCATCGTCGGCGACCCCCGCCAGCTCCTCTCCCGCGTGCCCGCCGAGCTGGAGGCGGGCGTCTACGGCGTCGAGGAGAGCGGCCTCAAGCGCCTGAAGTAGAAGAAGAAACCGCCAAGACGCCGAGGAGACGCCAAGGGCGCCAAGGTGATTTGGAGCAAGAAGCCCGTGCGCCGAAGGCGCCGCCCTCTCCTCGTCATGGCGTCCTTGGCGAGACCTCGGCGTCTTGGCGGTTGCCTCTCCCTCAGCGCGCGAAGACGACGCGATTCCGGCCCGCCTCCTTCGCCTCGAACAGCGCGGCGTCCGCCCGCGCGATCAGCGGCTCGCCCGGCTCGCCCACCGCCCCGCCGATCGAGATCGTGACGTCGAGCGTCCCGCCGTCCACCGTGAAGGGCTCGTCCGCGATCCGCCGGCGGATGCGCTCGGCGAGCGCTTCGGCGCGCACGGCGTCGACCTCGTCCACGACCGCGACGAACTCCTCGCCGCCGGTGCGGGCGATCGCGTCGTTGTGCCGCAGCGCCGCGACGAGGCGGCGCGCGAGCTCCTGGAGCACGAGGTCGCCCGCGGCGTGGCCCCAGCGGTCGTTCACCTCCTTGAAGTGGTCGATGTCGACCACGAAGACCGCGACCGGCGCCCCCCGCGCCTCCATCTTCCGCAGGTGCTCGGCGAGCGCGCGACGGTTCCCGAGGCGCGTGAGCGGATCGCGGGCGACCTCGGCGCTGAGCGTGGCGATGCGCCGCCCCTGGAGCAACACGGCGACCACCGCGAAGTAGGACACCGCCGCGGCGATCACCTCCGTGACGTGCTCCACCAGCGGGGGGAACGCCGCGCCGAAGGACAGCGGGTCGCCGAGCGGGCCGAGCACCCACAGCTCCGCCGTCGCCAGCGCGGCGAGCGCCCACGCCTCGCTCGGCCGCCCCCAGCGGGCGAGCACGAGCAGCCCGGGGAAGTGCAACACGCCGAGCGAGAGCCCGCGCGCGAAGATCGCGTCGAGCACCGTGACGAGCGCGAAGAGCCCGTAGCCGACGAGGCGCGCGCGGAAGACGCTCACCGCCCCGCCATGCCCTCCATCTCGCGCGCCGTGCGCCGGCGCGTTCCCCCCTCCGTCGCCTGAGCGCGGAGCTTGTCGAGCACCACGGCGAGCCCCTCCGGGGGCCGGTCGCCCGGGAGCGCGCGCGCGAGCGCGAGGCCCGCGCGGGCCTCCTCGAGGTAGGCGAGCGCGTACTCCTGGAGGCTCGCGGTGCGGGCGCGCTCGAGCGCGAGGGCCTCGCGGTGCTCGAGCATGCGCGCGAGGTGCTGGGCCGTGCCGGCGCGCCGCTCCCGGATGAACGCGTCGTCGGTGGGCTCGGCGTCGAGCGCCTCCCGGCGCTGGCGGAGCGAGACGGGATCGATGCGGGCGAGGTCGCCGTCGAGCGTCTGCAGCGTGAGCCCGAGCCGGTACACCCACGCGGCCACCTCGCCGAGCCCGCGGCGGGTGGCGCGGTCGGTCGGGTGCTGCTGCAGCTCCTGGTCGAGCTGCCACGCGCGCATGCAGGGTGGGCGGTACTCGGCGGCGAGCATGGCGGAGATGCGGCCGGGCGAGGGGATGCGGTCGTCGGAGGCGTGCCGGACCGCGCCGGGCAGGAGCGCCTGCGACACGCCCAGCCCGACGATCGCGCCGGTGCCGAGCGCCGCCGCGAGCGAGCCCTGCGGGAGCGGCAGCCCCTCGGCG
>JBMOQZ010000376.1:0-5384 GCA_049322475.1 Myxococcota bacterium
GCTTCCTCTCGGCGGCGTCCTTCCAGGAGACGACCCGCGTGCTCACCGAGGCCGCCATCCACGGCCGCGTCGACAAGCTGCGCGGCCTGAAGGAGAACATCCTCATGGGCCGCCTCATCCCGGCGGGCACCGGCTTCGCCGCGTACCAGAAGCTCGGGATGGCGATCCGGGATCGCGCGATGGCGATCCACGAGGAAGAGGCGGTCTAAGCCTCACGTTCGCGAAGTAGAAGGGCCGCCCTCGGGAGACTGGGGGCGGCCCTTCGTCGTCTCAGGCGCGGAAGCGAGCGCGGAGGGCCGCGACCACCTCGAGCAGCCCCCAGTCCGCGGCGTGCCGCTCGACGTAGGTCCAGTCGATGGGCAGGCCGGCGCCGACGCGGCCCTCGACGACGTCCTCGATGTCGTCCCAGTCCTTGGGGCGGCCCGCGATCAGCTTGTAGACCAGCAGGTCCTCGACGGTCTCGACGCGGATCGGGACGCCCTTGTAGGTCACGTCGACGCCCCGCGACACGACCTCGCGCTGGAAGGGCGTGGTCGCGAGCATCACGTCGACGCGGAAGCCGTCCTCGAAGGAGAACCGCGCGTGGTCCGGCACCTCGGAGCCGGGGTCCTCGGGCCCCCAGGCGTCGTCGAGCCGGAGCCCCACGACGGCGAACGCCGCGCACACGCGGGACCATCCGGCCGCGTCCACGGCGATCTGCACGTCGAGGTCGCCCGTGGTCCGCGGGCGCCCCCATACGAGGCGCCCCATCGCCCCGACGAACACGTGCGGGACGCCGCTCAGCGCGGCCGACACCCGCGGGAGCGCCTCATCCGCGTCCACGGAGCGCTCGCCAGCGACGCGCGAGCTCGTGGCCCCCCGCGGCCTCGCGCCGATCGGCGCGATCGCGCCCACGGAAGGCGGCATCGGACATGCGGATGCCCTCGGCGAGCTTCTCGGCGGGATCGCGCTTCGCGTCCGCGATGCGCCAACGCCGCTCCTCTTCCGCGAGCTGCGCGCCCATGCGGCGGAAGTGCTCGGCCTGCTTCCCGGCGTCCATCGCTCCCATCGTAACCGCGACGGTCGCGTGCGCGTCGCGGGCTACACGGTGACGGCGCCGGGCGCCGGTCGGCGCACTGTCCGTCACCGCCCATCCCTCGCCCGCCTCGGCGCCCCGAGCTCCCCGTAGAGGTCGAGCCCGAAGCAGGCGACGCCCCCGCTCCGCAGGACCACGCAGGTGTGGTCCTCCGCGACGCTCACGCCCACCGCGTCGGCGATCCCGTGGACCGGGCGCGCGTCGCGGTGCCCGTCGCGGGTGCCGTCGCCGAGCTGGCCCACGGGGTTCTCGCCGAAGCAGGCGACGCCCCCGTCGCGCCGCACCACGCAGCCGTGGCGCGGGCCGACGTCGAACGCGACGACCTCCGTCGCCCCCACCACCCGGGCGGGCGCGTCCAGCGTGCCGCCGGCGAGCGGGCCCCAGCACGACAGCTCGCCGCCGGTCGTCCGGTAGCAGCCGTCCCTCGGGGTCGCGAGCTTCACTTCGGCCGCGTCCGCCACCCCCGCCGCCGCTCGCGGCTCGGGCGCCCCGCCCCACGGTTCGCCCCAGCAGACGAGGCCGCCGAGCCGCGTCACCGCGCACCCGCCCGCCGGCCCGACGTCGGCCTGCACGGCGTCGGGGACCGGGCTCGGGGCGGACGCGTCCGAGAGCCGCTCGTCGACGACCCGACCGGTGTCCATCCACCCGGGGCCGCCGTACCGGCGCACGGTCCCGCGCGTGTCCTCGACGAGCGTGGTCCCCGCGCGCGCCTCGACGCGCCGCGCGTCGGTCACCCCGCACATCGGCCTCGCCACCGTCACGATCTCCTCGACGCCGGCGACGGGCGCCCGGAGGCAGCGGGCGGGCTCCGCGGCCATGGCGGGCGCGAACAGGAGGGTCATGCCGCGCAGGCTATCGCGAGGCCCGCGCCTACGGCTTCGCCGCCACGAGCGTGCGTCCGAGCGCCCGGGCGAGCGCCTGCCGGGTGCCGGCGGTGTCCGGGCCGGCCGGGATCCGCGCCGCCACCGCCCCGGCCTCCCCGAGCACGACGAGCGCGCCCGGCGTCACCTGGAGGCGGTGCCGCCAGGCGCCGTCGGGGTCCGTGAGGGTGGGCGCGGCGCAGCCCTGTGCGACGAGGTAGGGCACGAGCCGCGAGCGCTCGTGGACGCCGTCGAGGTTGAGCGCCAGCACCGGCACGCCCAGCTCGGCGCCGGCGCGCTCGGCTACCCGGAGCGCCTCGATGCTCGCGAGGTCGTCGAGCCGCCACGCCACGACCAGCGTGCCCGCGTCGAGGGAGACCACGTGCCCCGTCGCGTCGCGGGCGGTGGCGGGCGCGGCGTGAGCGGGGGCGAGCAGCGAGAAGGCGAGGAGGAGGGTCACGGGGTCTCCGGGGCTGATCGGAGCGTATCGGGGGCCCTGCTCCCGCACTGTCGCATGTGCGACACTTCAGGGCAGATCGTCGAATTTCCCGCCCACCCGCGCGAGCCCTTCCCGGTCGAGCAGCACGATCCGCGCGCGCCGCACGCTGAGGAGGCCCTCCGCCTCGAGCTCCCCGAGCAGGCGGTTGACGGTCTGGCGGCTGAGCCCGAGGCCGCTCGCGAGGGTCGCCTGGGGGAGGTGCGCGTCGAGGGCTACCCCGCCGCCCGCGTCGCCGCCGTGGCCCTCGGCGAGGCGGAGGAGGTGGCGGGCGAGCCGGACCCGGGCCGGGAGGGTGAGCGTCTCCTCGACGCGCTGCGAGAGCACGCGCACCCGCGACGCGAGCCCCGCGACGATCGCCATCGCGAGATCGGGCCGCGCGCGCACGAGCGCGAGCAGCGGGAGGCGTGGGATGCGGAGCAGCACGCTGTCGGTCACCGCGACGACCGTGGCCGAGCGCGGCCGTCCGTCGAAGAGGGCGAGCTCGCCGAACATCGCGCCGGGGCCCAGCGTGGACAGCGTCGTCACCTCGCCCCCGGCGAGGGGCGCGACCACGCGGAGCAGGCCCGTGCTGACGACGTAGAGCGCGTCGGGCGGGTCGTCCCGGTAGAAGACGTGGGCGCCCGCGGGCTGCCTCACCGTCACCGCCAGCGCGGCGATCTCCGTGAGAAAGGGGGCGGCGAGCCCCCCGAGGACCTCGGAGCGGCGGAGCACCTGGACGACGACCTTGGGGTCCATGAATCGAAGTGTCGCATGTAAGACAATCGTCGGGGCCGTCGGGCATCTTGATGCCTCAAGAGCGCGGCACTACGATGTCTCCATGCGCACCACCCTCACCCTCGATGCCGACGTACACGCCCGGCTCGAGGAGTACGCTCGCGCGACGCGCACCAGCTTCAAGGAGGCCGTCAACCGCGTGCTCCGCCGCGGCCTCGTGGCGGAAGACGCTCCGAGCGAGCGCTTCGTGGTCCGGACCTATCCGGGCGGCCTCGCTCCAGGGGTGGATCCCGCTCGCCTGAACCAGCTCCTCGACGAGATGGAGGCGGACGCCTTCCTCGCCCGCTCCCGATGACGCTTCCGGACGTCAACCTGCTCGTGTACGCCTACAACGCCGGCACGCCCCACCACGCGACCGCACGCGCGTGGTGGGAGAAGCTCCTGTCCGGCGGGGACCCCGTCGCGCTCCCCTGGGCGGTGATGCTCGGGTTCCTGCGCATCTCGACGAACCCCCGGGTGATCGTGCCGCCGATCCCGCATCGCGGCGCGCTGGAGGAAGTCCGTGCCTGGTTGTCGCGGCCCAACGTGCGCGTGATCGAGCCGGGTCCACGCCACCTCGAGGTCCTGGGCCGCATGCTCGACGCCGCGGGGACCGCAGGCGCGCTGACGACCGACGCGCACCTCGCCGCGCTGGCCGTCGAGCACCAGTGCGAGCTGCACTCGAACGACGCCGACTTCGGCCGTTTCCCCGGCTTGCGCTGGCGCAACCCGTTGTCGTCCTGAACGACGCCTCCGTCGCCTAGTTGAAGTACACGCAGGCCGCCGCGGACAGGTAGTTCATGTCCGTGACCTCCTCGCCGGCCCAGTACCCCGCGCCCATCGGGTACCCGTAGTAGTACCAGTCCGCGCTCCCACCGTCGCGGAGGCGGACGTCGTAGAGGTACGTGTAGGACTGGTAGCTGAAGTAGACCGACTCCTCGCAGGTCGTGTTCGCCCGGTCCACGAACGCCTCCGTCAGCATGCCGATGTCGCAGCCTTCGCAGTAGTTGCTGGCCTCCGCGGGGGTGCCCGTGACGGACCAGGTCACATGGCAGTCGGCGCCGCCCTCGTCCAGCCAGGCCTGGTTGGCGTAGAGCTGCCAGTGGACCGTGCCTTCCCAGCCGTTGGTGCGGTCGCCGTGGACCTAGCCCCACGCGTAGCGCTTCGCGCCCGGGAGCACCGAGCCGTAATAGGTCTCGCACATCGACGTGTCGTCGGACATGAACTCGGTGACGTCCGGCAGCGGGCCGGTGTCGGTGTCGGAGTCGGCGTCCGCGTCGGCGTCCGCGTCGGCGTCCGTGTCGCCGTCCGCGTCGGCGTCGGCGTCGGCGTCGGCATCGCCGTCCGCGTCGCGACCGTCGCCGCCGCCGCCGAGCTTGACGCCACCGGCCTCGCAGGCGGCGAAGACGAACGGGAGGAGGAGGGTCGTGCGCATGGCGTCACCGTAGCACACGTCCGCGAGGCCCCTTGTCGACGTCTGACGGGGAGGTCCGGCTTCCCACGGGCCTACTCCCCGATGACCACCCCGTCCTCCAGCGGCCGGGCCTCGCCCGCCTCGTTCCGCAGGGTCCACCCGGTGTCGGGCTCGTACGCGAGCACGGCGCCCGCCACGCGGACGTCGTCGCCGGACACGACGACGGCGTAGCGGGTGGACAGGTCGACGGCGGGCAGCACCAGCGAGACGCGCTCGCCGGTCACCGGCACGCGCACGACGGGCGGCCCCGTCCAGGCGTCGGCGGCGAGGTAGGGACGCAGCTCGACCACGCCGTCCGCCGTGGGCGGGACGTGCACCGAGAGGGTGGGGGCGGCGAAGGCCATCGAGAGCAGACAGGCGAGCACGCGGGACTCCTGGTTTGCCCGCCCCCATCGGACCGCGCGGGTGGGAGCTTGAGCCACGATCGCGTGATCGAGCCACCGCGCTGACGGCACGGTGGTGGCGGAGGTCCCATCGTGCAGCTCCTCATCCTGTTCGCGGCCTGCGGCTCCGGCGACAAGGGCGCCGACGTCGCGTCGGACGACACGGCCGTCGTGGACGCCGACGACGACGGCTTCCTCGCGCGCGTCGACTGCGACGACGGCGACGCCGCCGTCCACCCCGGCGCCGACGACGTCCCCGGCGACGGCGTCGACCAGGACTGCGCCGACGGCGACGCCCTCGCGGACGGCGACTCCGGGGGCGACCCCGGCGACGACACGG
>JBMOQZ010000377.1:0-50638 GCA_049322475.1 Myxococcota bacterium
AGGGCCGCGAGCCCGACGCCCTCGCGCTGGTGCCCCGCGATCGCCCCGGCCGCAGCGGCGCGACCGGCGTCCCGCTCTACGGCCGCGACGCCCGGGGTCGCTTCGTGCTCGCGCGCGACGCCGACGGCGACGTCTGGCAGCCCCACTGGCCGGTCATGTTCGTGAGCTGGCCGATGGCGTGCGCCTACGCGGCGGAGATCGCGCGGCGGACCCGCCTCCCCTGGCGCCTGCCGGGCGAGATCGAGTGGGAGAAGGCCGCGCGCGGCGTCGACGGCCGGCACTTCCCCTTCGGCGACTTCTGCGACCCCACCTGGTGCTGCATCGGCGAGAGCCACGCCGGACGACCCCTCCCGCCCGACCGCGACGCCTACCCCGACGACGTCGGCCCCTACGGCGTCCGGGACCTCGCCGGCAACGCGCTCGACTGGACCGCGGACGCCTTCGAGCGGCGGCGCCCCGAGCTCGACGGGGGCGTCGCCCGCGGGGTCGCCGGGGCCGCCGACGCCGCGCGGGTGGTCCGCGGCGGCTCGTTCGGGTCGAGCCCGGGTCGCGCGCGGAGCGCCGAGCGCACCTACGCGTTGCCCGACTACCGCGCGGCGGGGCTGTCGTTCCGGCTGACGCGCAGCTGGCCCGCCTGATCGCCGCCTGCGCGCTCGGCGCCCCGACGTGTCGCCGGAGGGTCGCCCGCCGGCGCTCCATCCCGTAGAATCTCGCCGATGCCCGATCCGGCCGTCCGAAAGCTCCTCGCCACCTACGACATCTCGCCGGAGGCGGCCGCCGCGGTCGAGCAGCTCCTCGATCGCGCCCGCCACGCCCCCGCCGTCGCCGGCACGCTCGAGGAGATGCCGCCCCCCGTGGATCTGGACCCGGCGGCGCCGGCCGCGGGCGGCTCGCTCACCGGCCGCTACGAAGACCTCGGCCCCATCGGCACCGGGGCCAGCGGCGAGGTGCGCCGCGTGCGCGACCGCGACCTGAACCGCGTGATGGCGATGAAGATCATCCGGCCCGGGCTGATGGGCCAGGCGCGGGCGATGGCGCGGTTCATCGAGGAGGCGCAAGCCACCGCGCAGCTCCAGCACCCCGGGGTCGTCCCGGTGCACGAGATGGGGCGCCTCCCCGACGGCCGGCTCTACTACACCATGCGCGAGGTGCGCGGCGACACGCTCAACGACGTGATCATCGAGGTGCACGAGTCCTCGCGGGAAGGCACGTGGCGCGCGGCCCCGAACGGGTGGACGTTCCGGCGGCTCGTCGACGCGTTCCACAAGGTGTGCGAGACCGTCGCCTACGCGCACGCCCGCGGGGTCGTCCACCGCGACCTCAAGCCGGAGCACGTGCTCGTCGGGCCGTTCGGCGAGGTGCTCCTGCTCGACTGGGGCCTCGCGAAGGTGCTGGGCCGCGCGGACCTCGAGGACCGCGTCGTCACCGACCGCTCGCGCGACGCGTCGAAGGCCACCTGGATGGGCACCGTCGCGGGGACGCCCGCGTACATGCCGCCCGAGCAGGCCCTCGGGGAGATCGACCGCCTCGGCCCCCACACCGACGTGTACGCCCTCGGCTGCATCCTCTACGAGATCCTGTGCGGCGCGCCGCCGTACGAGGGGCGGACCGCGATGGCGGTGCTCCAGCAGGTGCTCCAGGGGCCGCCCGTCCCGGTCCGCACGCGGGCCGCCGGCCTCCCGCCCCTCCCCGACGAGCTCGTGGCGACCTGCGAGCACGCCATGCGGCGCGAGCCCGGGGACCGTTTCCCGGACGCCGGCGCGCTCGCTCGCGAGCTCGGCGCCTGGCTGGAGGGCTCCCGCAAGCGCGAGCAGGCGGCCGCCGCCGTCGCCGAGGCGGAGGCCGTGTTGCCCGTCGTCGCCGCGCTGCGCGAGAAGGCGGAGGCCTCTCGCGCCGAGGCCCAGCGCCTCCTCGGGGGGGTGCGCCCCGGCGACCCCGTCGAGGTCAAGCTCCCCGCGTGGGAGCGCGAGGACGAGGCCGCGCGGCTCGAGGAGGCCGCGGAGAGCGCGCAGGTGCGCTTCGCCGAGATCCTGCGCGGCGCGCTCTCGCAGGCGCCCGACCTCGCCGAGGCGCGCGCGCTCCTCGCCGACCACTTCCGCGCCCGCCACGCCGACGCCGAGTCGCGCGGGGACGGGGGCGCGCCCCGCTTCGAGGCCCTTCTGCGCGCGTACGACGACGGACGCCACGCCGACTACCTCGCGGGGCAGGGCGCGCTCACGCTCGTGACCGACCCGCCGGGCGCCGAGGTGGAGCTCTTCCGCTACGCGCGGCGCGAGCGGCGACTCGTGGCCGAGCCGGTGAGGAAGCTCGGGAAGACGCCGCTCCGGGCCGTGTCTTTGCCCGTGGGGAGCTATCTGCTCGTGCTCCGCGCCGAGGGGTGCGAGCCCGTGGCGTACCCCGCGCGCATCGGCCGGCAGGAGCACTGGGACGGCGTGCGCCCCGGCGCGAAGCACCCGGCCCCCGTCGTGCTGCCCCCCGCCGGATCGCTCGGCGCGGACGAGGTCTACGTGCCGGGCGGGTGGTTCTGGAGCGGCGGCGACCCGCTCGCGCCCGGCTCGCTCCCCCGCCGGCGGCTGTGGTGCGACGCCTTCGTCATCCGCCGCTACCCGGTGACGGTCCGGCAGTACCTCGCCTTCCTCGACGACCTCGCCAAGAGCGGGCGCCTCGACGAAGCCAACCTGCGCGCCCCGGGCGACCGCCACGAGGGCGCCCCGCCCACCTACGCGCGCGACGCCACCGGGAAGCTGTCGCGCTCGGTGCGCCTCGCCCAGGGCTGGTCGCCCGATCTGCCCGTCGGCCTCGTCGACTGGACGGGCGCGCTGGCGTTCACGCGCTGGCTCGCCACACGGATGAACCGGCCCTGGCGCCTGCCCGGCGAGCTCGAGTGGGAGAAGGCCGCGCGCGGCGTCGACGGGCGCACGTTCCCGTGGGGCGACGCGCTCGACCCCAGCTGGGCGTGCGTACAGGACAGCCAGATGGGCCGGGTGCTCCCGGCGCCCATCGACGGCTGGCCGCAGGACGTGAGCCCGTACGGCATCCGGGGGCTCGCGGGGAACGTCCAGGAGTGGTGCCTCGACACCTACCGCCGCGAGGGGCCCGCGCTCACCGGGCCGCGCGTGACGATCGACGCCTCCGCGCTGCGCGACGACCTCACGCTCGCCCGCGTGCTGCGCGGCGGAAGCTGGATCTCTCCCGACGCCGGCGCCCGCGCAGCGGCGCGACAGGGAGCCCCCGCGACGGCGCGCTTCCCGTGGCTGGGCTTCCGCCTCGCGCGCTCGCCCTGAGCGGCGTGAATACCTGTGCACGGATGAGGTGGGATCCCCCGTGAGCGCGCCCCGGCCGCGACCCTCGACCTGGGTCCCCGTCGCCGTGTTCGTCGTGCTCATGGGCCTGACGACGCTCGCGTCGCGATCCCTCCGCGCCGCCGACGAGCGCGCCGTCGCGGCCGACTTCGTGGGCACCACGCGGGAGATCGAGGCGCACGCCGCCGAGCGGCTCGAGACGCTCGTCGCGCTCCTCCGCGGCGGCAGCGCGCTGTTCACCGCGTCCGCCGAGGTGGACCGCCATGCCTTCACCTCGTGGGTCGCGAGGCTGGAGCTGCGGGAGCACTACCCGGCGCTGCACGGGATCGGCTTCTCGATGGTGGTGCCCCTCGGCGCGGCCGACGCCGTCGAGGCGCGGGCGCACGCCGAGGGCCTCGCGGACTTCCGCGTGTGGCCCGAGCCGACGGGCGACGCGACCACCATCCTCTACATCGAGCCGCTCGGCCAGAACGCCCCCGCGCTCGGCTACGACATGTACTCCGAGCGGGTGCGCGCGGAGGCGATGGACCGCGCGCGCGACACGGGCGATCCCACCCTCTCCGGGCCCGTCCACCTCGTGCAGGAGCCCGACCCGGCCCGTCCGCACGGCCTCCTCTGCTACGTTCCCGTGTACGGCGGAGACGCCGTCCCCTCGGACGTCGCCGCGCGGCGAGCCGCCCTCCGCGGCTTCGTGTACGGGGCGATGCGGGCGCCCGATCTCTTCGGGGACCTGTTCGGTGGCGCGGTGCCCGTGGGGATCGGCGTGACGGTGCGCGACACGCGCGGCACCGTGCTCGCGGCCATCGGCGAGCCCGCGAGCCCGGGCCCTCTCGCCCGGCGGGCGGAGCTCTCGGCCCACGGCCAGACCTGGGAGATCGAGTACCGCGCGGGTCCCGGCTTCGGCGTCCGCGACCAGCTCGTGCCGATCACGTTCGTGGTCGGCGCCCTCGCGGCCGTCGCCTGCGCCGGCGGCGTCGGCGTGGTCATGCGCGCGCGCGAGCGCAGCGACGCGCTGGCCGCCGACCTCGCCCGCTCGCGCACCGCGCTCGTCGACAGCGAGGCGCACCTGCGCGACAGCGAGGCGCGCATGCGGGCGGTGGTCGAGACGATCCCGCAGATCGTGTTCGTGGCCGACGGCGCGGGCGGCTTCGAGCAGGTGAACCGGCGGTGGGCGGAGGCGACGGGGCGCCCCGCCGAATCCGCGCTCGGGCGCGGGTGGCTGGAGGCGGTGCACCCGGACGACCGCGATCGCGCGGACCGCGTCCTCGCGAGCCTGAAGGCAGGCCGGGCGCTCGCGATGGAGCTCCGGCTCGCGACGCCCGACGGGGGCTGGCGCTGGTACCACGCGGCCGCCCTCCCCGCGCCGGCGGACGGCGACGAGGAGGCCCGCCTCTTCGGCGCGTTCACCGACGTCGACGCCCTCCGTCGCGCGGAGATCGCGATGCGGGAGGCCCAGCGGCTCGAGAGCGTCGGCCTCCTCGCCGGCGGCGTCGCCCACGACTTCAACAACCTGCTCACCGCCATCACCGGCTACGGCAGCCTCGCCGAGCGCGTGCTCGCCGCCGACCACCCCGCGCGCCCGATGGTGGGGCGCATGGTCGAGGCCGCGCGGCACGCGGCGCACCTCACCCGCCAGCTGCTCGCGTACGCGGGGAAGGGTCGCTTCTTCGTCGAGAAGCTCGACCTCGTCACCCTCGCCCGCGAGACGGCCGACCTCCTGCGCGGCGCGGTCACCCGCAACGTGGCGATGGAGGTGTCGCTGCCGGACGCGCCCGCGTGGGTCGAGGCGGACGCGGGCCAGATGCGGCAGGTGGTGCTGAACCTCGTGCTCAACGCGGCCCAGGCGATCGGCGACGCGCCGGGCACCGTCCGCGTCTCCGTCGAGGCCGACGGGCGCGACGTCCGGCTGCGCGTGCGGGACGACGGCGCCGGGATGGACGCCGAGACCCGCGCGCGCATCTTCGAGCCCTTCTTCTCGACCCGCGGCGAGGGCCGCGGGCTGGGCCTCGCCGCGGTGTTCGGCATCGTGAAGGGCCACGCCGGGACCATCGACGTGACGAGCGAACCCGGGCGCGGCAGCGAGTTCGTGGTCCGCCTCCCGCAGAGGCCGGCGCCGTCGGTGACCTCCCAGCCGCCCGCGCCGGTCCGCGCCGCGGGCGCGGTCTCCGCGCTGATCGTGGACGACGAGGCCTCGGTGCGGGACGTCGCGCTCCGCGCGCTGCGGGCGCGCGGCTGGAGGGCCGACGCCGTCGCGTCGGGCGAGGAGGCGCTCGAGGCGCTCGGCGCTCGCCGGGGCCACTGGCGCGTGGTGGTGCTCGACCTCGTGATGCCGGGCCTCGGGGGGCCCGAGACGCTCGCGGCCATCCGGCGCGATCACCCCGGCCTCCGCGTGCTGGTCACGAGCGGCTACGGCGAGGAGGAGGCGCTGCGCCGGCTCGCGGCCAACGCGCCTGAGGGCTTCTGCGCGAAGCCGTTCACCGAGGCCGAGCTCTGCGACGCCGTGGCGCGCGTCGCCGCGCTCAGGCCGGCGCGAGCAGCCCCCTGACGGCGCCCACGAGCTGGTCGACGTCGAACGGCTTGGGGAGGAAGGCGGTGTCGGGGTTCTCGCGCCGGAACACCCGGAGGTGCTCCGGCGTGTAGCCCGACACGAACACCACCGGCAGCCCGGGCCATCGGCTCCGCGCCTCGCGCGCGAGCGTGACGCCGTCGACGGGGGACATCAACACGTCGGTCACGAGCACGCGGGGGCGGGTGACGGCGAAGGCGGCGCGCGCGGCGTGGCCGTCCCCCATCGCGACGACCTCGAAGCCCGCGTCGCGCAGGATGAGCTCCATGAGCTCGAGGACGAATGCCTCGTCGTCCACGACGAACACGGGGCCCATGTGAAACTTCTAACGTCGGATCGCGCGCCTGAACACCTCGAGGATCTGGGCCGCGCTCGCGTTGTCCGGCAGGTAGGCCACGGGCGCGTAGAGCTTCTCGAGGTTCGCCCACCGCCGGGGCTCGCCGTCGAAGTCGTGGCTGAACACGGCGGGGAGCGTGCAGCCGGCGGCGCGGAGCGCGGCGAGCACGTACGTGCCCTGGTTCTCCTCGAGGAAACGGCGGGCGCGGACGGGATCGCCGTTGAAGCGCTCGGCGGTCGCCGCCATGTCGCCGAGCAGCTGCGCCGGCTGGACGCGGTCGAAGCGCATGTCGAGGAACAGCAGGTCGAACCCCTCCCCCGCCCGGGCGAGCGCCTCGTGCCCGTCGCCCGCGCGCGAAAAGGCGAAGCCCTCGGACGCGAAGCGCTCCATCACGCGCGAGTACTCGTCGCCGTCTTCGACGACGAGCACGCGGATCACGCGGTCCATTCCACCTCCACGCTCGCCGCCTCCACCCCCGGGAGCTGCACCACGACGGACTTCTCGCCCTCGTGGTGCGCGACCGAGATGGTGCCGCCGTGTTTGTTGACGAGGTCGACCGCGAGGCCGAGGCCGCGGCCGATGAAGCGGCTGCGGATCATCGCGTTGTTGAGCGAGCCCGGCGCGTCGTCGCGGACGTGAAGCTCGACCCACTCCTGCCCCGTGATCGGGTCGTCCTCGCTGGCGAGCACCACCGTGAGGGTCCGCGCGCCGGCCGCGAGCGCGTTGCGGAGCAGGTTGGCGAGGATGTCCTCGAGCTCGGCGCGGAACATGCGGACGGCGAGCCCCTCGGCGCGGACGTCGACGCCCAGCTCCGGCACGGGCGAGCCGGCGAAGCCCGGCTCCGCGGCGACCCGCGCGTACACGGCGCGGGCGAGGCCCTCGTCGACGGGGAGCACGCAGATCTCGCGCACCATGCGCCCGAGCGCGCGGTAGCCCTCGCCGTTGATGGTCTCGGACAGCGCGAGCAGGTCGTCGGGCGGCCGCCGCGCCCGCGCGAGCTTGCGCATCGCCCGCCACATCGGCCCGATCACCGGGTCCTTCCCGCGCAGGTCGACGCGCATGCCGTGGCGGCGCCCGAGCGCCTCGATGGCGCCGAGGTAGGCGCCGAAGCGTTCGAGCAGCTCGGGCATGCGGACGGCGATGGCGTCCCAGGGGCCTCTGTCCCCCCGAGCCAGCGCCGCGGCGACGTCCGGGAGCACGGTCGTGTTGTGCTTGAGCACCTCGTGGCGCAGGCCCGACAACAGCCGCGCGGACTCGTGCCAGCTCTCGGGGGCGCCGTCGAGGAGCTCGCGCAGCGTCCGCGCGCTCCGGCGCCGGAGCCACCAGACGAGCGGGAGCCCCAGCGCCGCGGCGACCCCGACGCCCCCGCCCGCGCGGATCCAGAGGAGCCGGGCCTCGACGCGCTCGCGGAGGAGCGAGGCGCTCTCGTCGTACATGCGCGCGCCGCCTTCGTCGTCGAAGGCGTCGAGCTCGGCGCGCACCGTCGACCAGTCGCCCCGCTCGGCGGCGAGCTTCGCGAGCAGGAAGCGCGCGTCGGCCGAGCCGATGCGGGCGGCCTCGGCGTAGCAGGCGCGTGCGACCTCGCGGTCCCTCGCCATGTCGCCGAGCGAGATCCACACCTGCGCTTGCGACGGATCCACCTTCAGGCTCTTCTTGAAGGATGCTTCCGCGAGCGCGTGTTCGCCGGCGTTCTGGGCGAGCTCGGCGCGCGCGTTGAGGAGCTCGGGGGCGTCGGGCGCGATCGCGAGGGCGAGCTCCAGCTCGCGGCGCGCGTCCTCGGCCCGGCCGCGCTCGACGTACTCGGCGAACCGCTTCCACGGGCCGACGGCCTCGGGCGGGAGCCGCGTGTTCTCCCGCAGGGGCGCGGGCGCCGGGGGCCTCGGCCGGCGCAGGGCGGCGACGCGGCGCCGGGCGTCCTCGGCCTCGGGCCCCTCGGGGCTCGTGGCGAGGAAGGTGTCATAGGCGGCGACGGCGGCGTCCCAGTCGCCGCGGTCCTGCTCGACGAGCCCGAGGTGGTAGCGGATCAGCCCCTCGCCCGGGCGCAGGCGCGCGGCCTTCCGAAGCTCCGCCGCCGCCTCGTCGGCGCGGCGGCCGCCGTAGGCGTCGTGCAGGAGGAGGCCGAGGCGGAGGCGGTGGCGCGGCTCGTCCGGGGCGAGGTCGCGCGCGAGGAGCGCGTGGCTCTCCGCGTCGCCGTAGGCCCCGGTGGCGAGCAGCGCGTCGGCGAGGAGGCCGTGGGCGTCGGCGGAGCGGGGCGCCTGCGCGGCGACGAGGCGGGCCTCCGCGACGGCGTCGTCCACCCGCCCGGCGGCGAGCGCGCGCTCCGCCGCGGCGTGGCGGGTCGCCAGCGCGGCGGACAGCGGCTCGGACGAGACCAGGAGGCGCAGCTCGGCGGCGCGCGCCACGTCGAGGTGGTCGAGGCGCTCGCGGATCGCCCCGGCGGCCGCGCCGTCCGGCCACCGCTCCAGGTACTCGCGCCACAGGGCCTCGCCCTCCGGCACGTGCCCGCCGTCGAGGAGCGCCCCGCCGAGCAAGATCGTGACGTCGCCGTCGGGCTCGCTCCCCTCGAGCAGGGCGAGGTGGGTGCGCCAGGCGTCGAGGGCCCCGAGCGGGTCGGAGGGCGTGAGCAGCCGCGCGACCTCGCGGTGGGGGCCCGGATCGCCGAGACGGAGCGTGCGGAGGCTCCTCCAGAGCGAGAGGGCCTCGCCCGGGCGCTGCCCCTCGATCAGGCGCGCGAGGGCCTCGACGGCGTCGGGCTCGGACGGCATCGCCCGGTAGATCTGCTCGGCCTCGGCGCGATCGCCGCCGGCCTCCAGCGCGCGGCCGAGCCCGAGCGCGGCGGGCACGAAGCCGGGGTCCTTCGAGAGCACCATCCGGTAGAAGTCCGCGGCCCGTCCGGCGCGCCCGGCCTCCTCCTCCGCGACGGCGCGCTCCCAGAACGTCCGCGTGATTGGATCGAGGGCGTCCTCGGGACCGGCGAGCGCGATGGCGACGAGGAGGATCACCCCTGCTTCAGATCGCGCACTTTCAGGCCCAGCTGATTGAAGCGGAGCTGCACCTTGCGCGCGCACTCGGGGTCGCCCATCAGGATGCGGGCCATGCCCGCGAAGTCGCCCTCCTCCTGCTCCCAGAGCTTCGTGAAGTACTGGCGCTCGACGTCCTGGGCGAGGTGGTTGAGCGTGGGGTTCGGGCGCACGACGACCTGCATGCGCCAGCCGTCCTCCTGCGTGTCGGCCTCGACGCGGACGGCGCGCAAGAGGTCGCGCAGGAGCTTGGGGCGCACCTGCACCACGTCGCCGCGCCCCCCGACGGGCAGGCCCGACAGCTCCGCGAACGTGAAGGTGAGCGCGTTCTCGACCACCATCGCGAACTCGCGCAGGTTGCCGGGCCAGCGGTGGCGCCGGAGCAGGCGGGCGGATCGCTCGGGGAACAGCAGCACGAGCTTCCCCTCCTGCCGCGGCGGCACCTCCCCGCCGGCGACGACGACGGCGCCGCCCTCCTCGGGCAGGCCCGCGCGGCGGCGGTACTCGCCGACGAGCGCGCGCACCTGCGCGGACTCGATCACGCGCTGGACCGTCCACTCGAGCAGCCGCCCGAGGTCCCGGCGGCGCTCGGCGAGCCCGGGGAGCGCGACGGTGCACGCCGGGTTCAGGCGCATGTAGAGGTCGCTGCGGAAACGTCCCTCGCGGACCATCGCGCCGAGGTCCTCGTGGGTGGCGACGACGAGCTTCACGTCGACCCGCCGCTCGAGCGTGTCGCCGAGGCGCGTGACCGTCCCCTCCTGCAGCACGCCGAGCAGGAGCTTCTGCGCGTCCTCCGTGAGGTTGCCGATCTCGTCGAGGAAGAGCGTGCCGCCGTCGGCCTCCTCGAAGGCGCCCTTGCGGTCGCCGACCGAGCCCGTGTACGCGCCGCGGACCGAGCCGAAGAGCGTGGCGCTCATCAGGTCCTTCGGCAGCGTGGAGAGGTCGACGGCGACGAACTTGCCCTTGCGACCGGAGCGGGGGTGCACGTAGTGGCGCGCGAGCAGCGACTTGCCGGTGCCGGTGGGGCCGCCGAGGATGACGGGCAGGCGGCCCTTCGCGAGCACCTGCAGCCGCGCGCGGACGCGCCGGATCGCCAGCGATCGCCCCCAGAAGATGGGGCCCTCGGCCTCCTGGCCGCGCCGCGCCGCGAGCAGGCTCTCGATCTGGGCGCGCAGCGAGCGCGCGTCGACGAACTCGTCGTCGAGGAAGTAGGTGTACTCCTCCGCCTCCAGCCGCTCGGCCGCGCGGTCGATCGTCAGGTCGTCGCGCGACGTCATCAGGATGACGGGCAGGTCGGGCAGGCGGCGGCGAAGCCGCGCGAGGATCTCGAGGCCCTGCCGGCGACGGACGCGGGCGAGCGCGCGTTCGTCCGCGCCGGGGGCCAGCCCGACGAGCTGATCGGCGGGGATGTCGAAGTTCACGTCGAGCAGGACGAGGTCCACCCCGCGGCGGTTCTTGCGGAGCACGTCGGCCGCCTCGCGCCAGGAGCGCGCGGGCCCGAGGTAGTCGTGCTCCGGGATCGTCCGACGACAGAGCTCGAAGGTGCGGTCCTGGTCGTCGATGACGAGGAGGTTGGCCATGGTGACCTGTCAGCTATCCGCTCGCGGCCGTCAGCCGCTGCACCAGCGCCTTGAGCCGGCCGCCCAGCGACAGGGCGAGGCTCGCCGTCTCGCGGAGCTCGGGCTCGCCCAGCGAGTCGAGGCGGGCCGCGCGCTCGGCGAGCGTGGCCACGATCGTGTCGACGTCGTCGACGTCGCAGCCGGCGAGGGGGCCTCGAAGATCGCGCCAGACGGCCGCGACGTCGCGATCGCCCTGCGTTCGCAGGAGGTCCGCGCGCAGGGCCTCGCGCAGCTCGGCGACGGGCGCGTCGGGGCCGATCCAGCGGACCTGGAACGCGGCGTACTTCCCGAGGTCGTGGCGCGCCTTGAGCGCGGCCTCGAGCCGATCCATGCGGGATTCCTAATCCGGCCTGTTCACCGGCGGGGTCCTGTGGCAAGCTTGAGCGCAGGCCGGAGAGCTCATGCTCCTCTTCACCACCCTCACCATCGGCTGCCTCGCGGAGGTCGAAGTGGACGTCGATCCCGACGGGGACGGCCTCACCGACGCGGAGGAGGCCGAGCTCGGCACCGACCGCGTCACCGCGGACAGCGACGGCGACGGCTTCGACGACGGCGACGAGCTCGACCAGAACACCGACCCGACCGACGACCTCGACAAGCCCTACGACCTCTGCCGCGACGACATCGTCGGGACCGGGGGGGAGGTCGGCGACGTCGCCGAGGACTTCGAGCTCACGAACCAGTGGGACGGCGCCACGCGCCTCTACAACTACTGCGACCACGTGGCGCTGCTCGTGTTCGCCGCGGTCTGGTGAGGGTCGTGCCAGAGCGAGGCCGGTGGCCTCGAGGAGATGTTCCAGAGCTACCGCGAGCAGGGCTTCATGATCATCAACCTCATGGGCGAGGACGCCGAGGGTGGTGAGATGGACGTGGACGAGCTGAACGACTGGGCCGAGACCTACGGCCTGACGTTCCCCGTCGTGTCCGACCCCGGCATGGGGACGATGTGGGCGATGGGCGGAAACGGCGGGCTCCCCTGGCAGGTGCTCGTCGGGCGCGGGGGCGAGATCCTCGCCGCCGACAACTTCGTCGAGGCGGACGCCGTCGAGTCGGCGCTCGCGGACTGAGGCGGTCGCCGTAGCGGGATCTCCACGGATTCTTGACGCGCGGGCGCGCGCGAACGCGAGGGCGATCCTTTGGCGCACGGTATGATGCGCCGGCTCCGAGGTAGACGGGATGCTGCTCGCCGCGCTGATCTGCTCGCTGACCGCCTTCGCCGGCGTGACGCTCGTGCCGACCGCCCCCCTCGTGGGCGACGGCGACACGCAGGCCACGGTGCGCCTCTTCGTGGACAGCGGCGCGAAGGTGAAGGTCAAGGCCGAGGCGGGCAAGGTCGGCGCGGTCGCGGTCGGCGAGGACGGCATCGTCACCGTGCTCTACACGCCCCCCACGGTCACCGCGGCGAAGACGATCGAGTGGAAGATCACGGGCGGCGGCGAGGACGCCACCGTGCAGATCCCGGTCGTGCCCGCGCTCAAGGGCGACCTGACGCTCTCGTTCGACCCGCCCGTGTTGTCGAGCACCGGCGGCACCGCGCTCGTCCGCATCCAGCCGTCGTCGGCCTCGCCCATCGCCGCCGAGGGCCGCCGCTTCGCGCTCGTGGCGTCGGCGGGCACCGTCGAGGCCGTCACGCCCGCCGGCGACGGCACCTGGGTCGCCCGCTACACGCCGCCGAAGGCGATGACGGCGCCCGCGCCGGTCCTCTTCCTCGCCGCCGACGCCGCCGCGCCCGACAAGGTGCTGGGCAACGGGATCCTCCCGGTCACAGTCAAGCGCTCGGTGACCTACGACGCGAAGCCCGGCGCCTCCTGCGTGCTCAGCGTCGGGAGCCGCCAGTACGGGCCGTTCGTCGCGTCCACGCAGGGCAAGGTGGCGTTCGACGTGGAGCTGTCGCCGTCGGAGCCCGAGGGGCTCCTGCGCGTCGTGAACACCGACACCTCGACCGAGGACCGGAAGGTCCCCCTCCCCATCGGCGAAAAACCGCAGATCGCGTTCTCGCCGATGGCGAACGCGGTGCCCACCACCGAGACGAAGGTGGAGATCCGGGTGCGGGTGGTCCAGAAGGACGGCCGCCTCGCCAACGACGCCGCGCCGCGCATCGCCGCCAGCAAGGGCAGCGTCGAGGCGCCCGTCGAGCGCGACGGCTACTGGGTCGCCACGCTGACGCCCCCCTCCCAGCCCGGCGAGATCCTGCTCACCGCGGAGGCCGAGGGCGTGAAGGTCGAGCGCAAGCTCAAGATCGTCGCCGCGCTCCCGTCGGTGGCCCTCGAGAGCGAGGCGCCGGAGATCTCCGCGAAGGCGTCGACGTTCAAGGTGGTCGCGCGGGTGAAGGACGCGAACGGGACTTCGCTGCCGGGCCGCATGCCCGCGTTCTCGGCGCAGGGCGGCGTGGCCGCGGGCGCGCCGAAGGACAACGGCGACGGCTCCTACACCTCCACGTGGCGCCTCTCGCCGGGCGCCACCTCCGTGCGCATCGACGCGCTGCCCCCGCTCGAGGCCACCGGCCTGCCGCCCGTGAAGCTGCTCGTGTGGCCCGCGAGCGGGATGGTCGCGGCCAACGGCATCGACGAGGTGCTCGTCAACGTGGTCGCGGTGGACCGCTACGGCCTGCCCGTGCCGAACGTGACGCTGCGGCTCGGCGTGCCGAAGGGCGACGGCTCGCTCCCGCCGTCGGCGAGCACGGACGCGCGCGGCGTGGCGCGGGTGTACTACAAGGCCGGCCGGACGGCGGGGATCGTGTCGCTGCGCGCCGAGGGCGGCGGGCTCGTGACCGAGGCGCCGCTCTTCCAGTCCACGAACGGGATGTCGCCGAGCCTGCCCGTCGCGGCCGACGCCGCCACGGAGGCGCTCCTCGCCAGGTGGCAGGCCGCGGCGCCGTCGATGCGCATCTACAAGGAGGGCGTGGTCCCTCCGTCCGGGCCACCCGCCGCGCTCGCCGCCTCGACCGTCCCCCCGTTCACCACCCCGGGCGCCGCCATCCTGCTCAACGTCCGCATCGTGGACTCGGCGGGCAAGGGCGTCGCGGGCCAGAAGCTCCAGATCGCCGCGGCCCCGGCGAACGTGGGGCCGATCGCCGACAACCGCGACGGGACCTACACCGTCACGCTGCAGCTCCCCGCCGGCGTCGACGGGCCCGTGCAGGTCACGGTGGCGGCCGGCTCGCTGAACACCGCCGTCGCGCTCCCCACGCTGGCCGCGCTCGGGAGCCAGGCGGTCGCCGCCCAGCCGCAGGGCGCGAGCGCCCAGCCCTCCCCGCTCGGCGGCTCGGCCGCCACGGTGAAGCCGGCGAAGCAGCAGAAGGCGGGCGGCGAGCTCGCCGCCGGGCGCGTCGCCGTGTCGCTCGTGAACCTGCGCGGCCACTACCAGATGACGAGCGACGCGGGCGCGCAGCTGCTGGGCGCCGCCGCCTACGACACGCCCGCGATGGGCTTCTGGGCGCTGAACCTCGCCGCCACGTGGTACCCGGTGCGCGCGGACTTCGGCTGGATCGGGCTGGACGTGCGCGGGCGCGGCCAGCTCGAGATGGTCGAGGTGCTCGACACCCCCTTCGTCAACCTCGGCCGCGACGTGGTCGCCGGCGCGCTCTACCGCAAGCCGCTCGGGAACGGCCTGTTCAGCGTCCAGGCGGGGCTCGGACTGCACCACACCACCGGGACGCTCTTCCGCTACAGCGACGCCGAGCTCTCCGAGGCCGAGCTCCTCAACTTCCCGCTGTACGGCGCGCGGCTCGCCGGCGGCGCGATCGTGGAGACGGGCGCCGTCGCGGTGAGCGCCGAGGTCGCGGAGACCTTCGTCCCCTTCCCCGTCGACACCCACGCGGAGCTGGGCCTCGACTACACGCTCGCCGACTCGGGCTTCGGCCTGCGCGGCAGCGTCGGCTGGGATCTGCGCACCATGACGTTCGAGGCGTCGGCCGGCGACGGCGGCGAGGCGGAGGTCTGGCAGCAGCAGTTCGCGATCGGGGTCGGCGGCGTGATGGTGTTCTGAGCTACTTCAGCTGGATCCACCCGACGGAGGGCACTCCGGAGCCGGCGGGCGGCGGGTTCGCCCCGACCATGTACAGCGCGCGGCGGTTCAGGGCGTTGTCGACGCCGTCGCCGGTCTGCACCGCGAGCAGCGACTCGCCGAAGCCGTAGTAGTAGATGGGCCGGTCGTACCCGTTCGCGCGCAGCCACCGGGCGATGGCCTGGGCGCGGCGCAGCGAGAGATCGCGGTTGTGCTCGCCGTCGCCGACGGTGTCGGTGCAGCCGGCGATGTAGAGCTTCACGGGCACGACGGCGCCGTACTTGTCGATCACGTCGTGCAGCTGCACGAGCGTGGCCTGCAGCTTGTGGGCCTGGTCGGGGGGCACGTCGGCCTTGTCGGTCTCGAAGAGCACGTCCTCGTGGGGGATGTCGAGGAACCACGGCGAGTACGTGAAGCCCGCGTAGGCGGTCTCGTTGCGCAGCTGCACGTCGAGGAGCACGACCTCGCTGGGCTCGCCGACGAAGGGGACGGTGACCTCGCCGCCCTCGGCCGACACGGGCACCACGCGGCGGTCGAGCTCGGCCTTGTGCGCGCCGTACGCGACGATCTCGGCCTGGGTGGGGTTGCCGCCGACGCCGACGGTGACGGTCTTCGCGGCGATGTCGGCGCGGGCCTTCGCGAGGTTCACCGACAGCGGCATCTGGTACTGGTAGTCGATGGGGACGTTGGTCTCGTCGACGTTGCCGTCGGTGTAGTTGGCGCGGACGAAGCAGTCGGCGTGGGTGATCGCCGTGTTGCGGGGCCACTCGAAGCGCGCCTGCGTGCCGGCGCCGACGCCCTTCTTGTCCCAGGTGTAGGTCTTCCCGCCCACCACGCACTCGACGTGCAGGTTGGTGGTCGGGCGCAAGGGCGTGACGAGCAGCCCGGGGTTCTCGTTCGGGCGAGGCGCCTGGACGAAGCCGAACTGGAGGTCCTGAGCGTGGGCAAGGGCGAGGAGCAGCATGGACGGCTCCGTAGCGTGCGGTAGGATGCACCGCACACACCGGAGGGCGCCCTTGTTTCTCTTCCTCAGCCTGCTCGCCTGCCCGCAGGAAAGCGAAGACACGGACAAGCCCGAAGGCGACGCCGACACTGACGCGGACGCCGACACCGACACGGACGCGGACGCCGACACCGACGCCGACGCGGATGCCGACGCCGACGCCGACGCCGACGCCGACACGGACACCGACGCGGACCTGACCGACGTGCGCGACGAGATGCAGCGCGACGCCGAGGGGTGCGAGGAGTTCGACGGCACCCCGCTCGCCGGCGCGGCGACCTACTTCTGGGGCGAGTACCTGCCGACGGGCACCGACTCGTGGGAGGGCACCGAGGCGGCCTACGTCTTCGCGAACGACACCTGGGCCGCCGCCGGCGGCGAGGACTGCGTCGCGATGTGGAACGCCGAGATGAACAGCGTCGACACCGCCAACTGCGGCACCTGCGAGGTGCACGCCGCCGTGTCCCTCACCTACGACGCCGGCGCGAGCACCTGCCCCGAGGACCTCTACGGCGACAGCGGGAGCGCCACCTACGAGGTCGACCTCAAGAGCGACGGCACCGCCATCTGGTACTTCAGCAGCGGCACCGAGTTCGGGCGCGGCTACTGGACCGACGGCGTCGGCATGAACTTCCTCACCGAGCGTCAGTGCGACTGGCTGTGAGCGTCCCACGGGCCGCGTTCTCCACGCGCGCCTTCACCCCCAGCAGCATCCGACGGTCCATGACGAAGCCCACGGGCTCCAGCAGCGACGGCCCCATCGCGAGCCGCGCGGCCAGCGTGTCGCCGTAGACCGTGCGGAAGCGGCTGACGAAGCGCGTGCGCGTGCCGCCGAGCAGCGCGAGGTGGAAGAGCCACGAGACGACCGCGACGTCCTCCGGCCGCGTCCGGGGGGTCGCCCGCGCGCCGTCCGTCACGTCGATGCGCCCGTACGCCAGCATCCACCACCCGGGCTCGACCCCGACGAAGGGCAACGGCCGGACCCCCGGGTGCAGGCGCAGCTGGTCGCCGGAGCGCGCCTCCCATTCCGGATGGATCGTGTCCGCGTTCTCGACGTCGCAGCCCACGACGTTCTCGAGGAACTGGTAGCTGTAGAACCCCGCGTGCCCCTGCCCGATCTGCGCGACCCAGGGCCAGGTGTCCTCGGGCGGCGCCTCGATCTCCACGCCGTGCGTCCACCCCCAGCGGGGCGTGGGGATCAACACGTCGCCGGGGTACGAGCGAGCGGCGACCTCGGCGGTGACGCCCCAGTGGGCGCGAAACCCCGCGAACATCGGCGTCACCAGCGCGAGCAACATCCCGGCCGCGCCGGCGAGCCCCTCGGCGACGTCCCGTGGCGTGTCGTGGTGCATGCATCCTCCCCACCGGAGGAGATGCAACCCGCAGGCCAGCCGGACCGCGCGCGCTCCCCCTTCCCGAGGCGGGAGGGGGGCGTGTCATTTGCCACGGGGCGCGCGGGCGAGCCCGCGCAGGCTCAGATCTGGCCGGTGACGTCGACGACGTGGAGCTGACGCCAGTCGCTCCCGGACGTGGGCAGCGCCGTGAACGCGAGGAACGTGCGGCCGTTCGCCTGACAGATCACGGGGTCGCCCACGGCGGTGAGGCCGGTGTTGATCTCCTTCGTCGTGCCGTCGGAGAGCTTGGTGACGAACACCTTGCTGTCCTGGTTCGGCGACGCGGACCCGTACACGACCGCGTCCTTCAGCGGCGTCAGCGAGGGCTGGCTGCGCAACGGCAGGCGGATGTCCTTCGCCACGATGCGGCGCTCGCCGCCGGCGGCCGGGATGACGGCGACGTCCCAGTGGTCGTCGCCGCGCTCGTTCGTGAAGTACACGACGTCCGTGACCGCGTACCGGGGGCGGGACTGGTCGCCGTTGCCGCCCTTCAGCGGCGCCTGCGCGCTGGTCCCCTGCACCCAGGTGAACAGGTCCTCCGTCCCCTGGTTCTTGCGGGAGAACACGAGCGTCTTGCCGTCGGGCGAGTAACGCGGAGCGTTCTCGGGCAGGTCGGACGGGAAGGTGTTCGTGACCTTGTTCGCGGCCGTGGCGAACTGGTAGATGTCGCCATGTCCGCTCGCGTCGGACGTGAACGCGAGGTACGCGCCGTCCTGCGAGATGGCGGGCCACGAGAGGCTCCCCGGCGCCTGCGCGATCGACAGGTACTCCGCCGGCGAGGACCCGCCCGGCATGAGGTAGTACAGCCGCGTCTTGCCGCCCGAGTTGGCGCCCTCGAAGATGACCGGGCCCTTCGGGTGCCAGTTGGGGTTGGCGACGTAGCTGCCCATCGCGGAGAAGCTCGACGATCCGCCGGGGATCACGATCTTCTGCGGCTGCGAGGGGTTGCCGTTCTGGACCTTCACCACGTAGAGGTCCACCTTGTCGGCGTTGTTGTTGACCTCGAAGGCCACCCAGTTGCCGTCCGGCGACCACTGGGGGTTGGAGGCGTGACCGCCGCCGACCCAGGTGACCTCCACCGCGCCCGCGAGGGGAACGGCGGCGAGCATCGACACCAGCATCACTCACTCCTCCTCGACGCCGGAGCCACGGTGAACGCGAGCTGACCCCACGGGTAGACCCGCACGCTGTCGGTCTGGGCCCCGCCCTGCAGCGTGACCGCGCCCTTCAGCTTGCCGATGTCGACCATCGCGTAGGACACGCTCGCCGCGCCGCCTCCTGCCTTCACGTCTCCACTGAGACGCTGGTAGCGCGCGGTTTCGTCAGTGATGTTCGGGAAGTCGGGGCAGGACCCGGTCGTGGCGCAGGCGCCCTCGACCCCGGTGACCGTGCCCGCGCCGGCGCCCCAGAGCGGCCCGGCCGCGATCCAGAGGTTGCCCGCGCGGATGCTCGCGGCGAGCCAGCCGTACCCCATGTGCAGCGAGTTCCCCTGCACGACGTACGCGTCCGTGCTCTCGGTCGTCTCGCCGCCGTAGCTCGGGGTCCCGAACAGGTTGTGGTAGCCGACCTCGGCGAGCACGCCGAAGCTGTCGGAGAGCCCGACCTCGAGCCCGAGGCCCACGCGGGCGCCTCCGCCGGAGAACGCCGCGGCCTGCAGGCCGTCGCTCCCCTCGTTCGGCGAGCCCGCGAGCGTGTAGGCGACGCCGATGTTCGCGCGCGGTCCCACGTACGCGAGGCGGAAGGGCTCCTTCTCCTCGGCGGTCGGCACGATGTCGACCTTCGCGACCTTGTCGCCGCCCGCCTCGACCTTGAAGGGGCGGCCGCCCACCGTGTAGTCGCCGGCGGGCAACAGCCCGTCGTAGTCCTTGCCGCCGGCCACCGTCGCCGTCGCCGTCGCCAGCTGGGCGCGCTGGTCCGGCGCGAACGGCGCCACCGCCGGGGTCAGCGTGCGGTCGCCCTTCCACTTCGCGTCGAAGTGGATGATCGCGTGGCCGTAGCTCTGGTCGATGTCGGCGATCCAGTCGACCGCCTCCTGCTTCGGGTCGAGCGCGATGGCCCGCGTGAGGCGGACGCGGCACGACGTGATGTCGCCGAGCGCGCGGGCGGCCTCGGCGCCGAGCATGTGCTCCTTGTACGTGAGCACCTCGCCCTTCCTGGCGAGCTCCTCGAGCGCCTTGTAGTTCGCCTCGACCGCGCTCCACGCGTTGCGCTGCGCCAGCTTTCGCATCTCCTCGCCGACGCGGATGTGCTCGGCCTTCTCGACGTCGCCGGCGTGGGCGTCCGGCACGAGGACCGGGAGCAGGAGAGCGGTGGAGAGAAGCAGGATTCTCATGAGGCACCCTTGGCTGTCTGCCATGGATCGAGGAGGGAGCGCGTGTAGGGATGGCGGGGCTGGTCGGTGCGGAGATCGAGCTCTTCGATGATCCGTCCCTCCAGCATGACCACCGCGCGGTGGCACCAGTGGACGGCTGCGTCGAGGTCGTGCGTGACGAGGATACACCCGGCGCCGTGTGGCAGGTTGCCGATCAGGTCGCGGAGCACGGACTCCCGACGGTCGGGGTCGAGGCCCGACGTGGGCTCGTCGGCCACGACGAGGCGCGGCTCCAGCGCGAGCACGCGCGCGAGCGTGACGCGGCGCTGCTCGCCGCCGGAGAGCTCGCGGGGGAGCGCGTGGTGGCGGTGCGCGAGGCCGAGGCGGGCGAGCATCTGCGCGGCGACGTCGCGCGCCTCGGTCGTGGTCTTGCCGGCGAGCACGGTGAGCGTCTCGACGACGTGCTCGATGACCGTCTGCTGGGGGTCGAGCGCCGAGAGCGCGTCCTGCGGGACGTACTGGTAGGCGACCCGGTGCCGCTGGCGGGACCGCTCGTCGAGCGTGTCCCAGCGCAGGTCCTCGATCCAGATCTCGCCCGCGGTCGGGTTCTCGAGCCCGAGCACCATCCGCGACAGCGTCGTCTTGCCGGAGCCCGACTGCCCCACGAGCGCGACGACCTCGCCCTTGCCGACGGTGAGGTCGACGCCCTTGACGGCCTCGACCACCCGCGCGGGGCTCCACGGCCACGGGCCGGGGATCCGGAACGTCTTGTGGACGGCCTTCACGCGCACGGTCGGCGTGCCCTCGAGGACGGGGCCGAGCTGGCTCAATCGCCCTCCCCGCGGTTGACCGGCGTGAGCCGGACGACGCTGTCGGCGATGCGGTCGACGGTGTCCTCGTGGTGCGAGATCAGCAGGATGCCGCAGCCGTGGGCCTTGCCGACGCTCATGATGAGCTCGACGATCTGCCGGCGGTAGACGGGATCGAGCCCGGTCTCGGGCTCGTCGGCGATGAGCACCCGCGGCGCGGGCGCCATCGCGATCGCCAGCGCCGCGCGCTGGCACATGCCGCCCGAGAGCTCGCCCGGGAGCGAGCCGGCGACGTAGGGGGCGAGCCCCACCTCGTCGAGCAGCTCCACGATGAGCCCGCCGATCTCGCCGGCGGGGACGGCCTTCTGGCGGCGCTGGACCGCCATCTCCATCTGGCGCCCGATGGTGCGGCCGGGGTTGAGCGCGCTCGACGCCGCCTGCGGCGAGTAGGACAGGTAACCGCCGCGGAGCGACTCGGTCTCGCGCAACAGCGCCGCCTGGGCGCGTGCCCCGCCGTTGACGACGCCGGCGAACCAGTCGCGGTCGCCCGAGTGGCCGGGGTACCTCAGCGAGCCGCCGAACAGCCCCGGCGCGACGTCCAGGACACCCATGCAGGCCCGCGCGGTGAGCGACTTGCCCGCGCCCGAGGGCCCGCAAAGCGCGGTCACGCGGCCGGCCTCGACCGTGACGCCCACGCCCTGCACCAGCACGCGGTCCGGCGCGCGGATGGAGAGGCCGGAGCAGACGAGGACCTCGCTCATCTCGCCCTCGCCGCGCTCGACAACATCAGCGCCATCAAGGTGGTGAGCGCGACGAGCCCGAGCCCGAGCCCGAGCGCGTGGCCGGTCGGCACGTCGAGCACGAGGCTCGGGTAGCCCATCTGGAGCAGATCGGCCCAGCTCCGGAGGTTGTCCGGGTGGGTGAAGCTCGACTGGTTCTCCTGCCCCGCGAGGTAGGAGAGCGCGAGCTCGAGGAAGGTCACCTGCATCATCGTCTCGGCGGACTGCCGCACGACGACCGGGCGCAGGTTCAACGCGACGACGTGGTACAGGAAGATGCGCCCCCACGAGAACCCGTGGGCCCGCAGCGCCTCCACGAAGCGCGCGCCCCCGAGGCGCTCGGCCACGCTCGCCGCCTCGTCCATCGCCCCGGGGCTCGCGAGCAGCGCCCACGCGAGCGCGAGCGGCAGGAGCCCGCGGCTCGTCGACGGCACGAGCAGCGCCACGATGAGGATCACGACCATGCGCGGCAGCGCGCCGACGACCTCGCCGAACGCCTGTACGGCGGTGTCGACGCGCGCGTCGCCCACGCAGCGCAAGAGCCCCCCGATCACGCTCATGAAGCCGACGGCGAGGCCCGCGATGATCGACGGCAGGAGCACCACGTAGGCCCCCTGCTGTGCGTACTCGACGAGCGGGCGCCCGCGCTGGTCGGTGCCGAAGAAGCCGGCCTCGCCGAAGCCCTTGTAGACCATCTCGAGGTCGGGCATCGCCTGGTGCTCGGGCGCGGCGACGCCGAGCGCGAACAACGCGGCGAAGCACACCGCTGCGACCGCCAGCGCGAGCTTGCGAGGGATCACGCGACCTTCTCGATCGGCTGGCGCGCCGCCGTCGGGACCGCGGGGGCGCGGCGGACGTGCAACGCGACGACGATCTCGGTGATCGCCTGGATGAGGAGCAGCGCCGCCGAGAGCACGGCGAAGGTGGTCGCGCAGGCGAGCACGACCCCGAAGTCCTGGAGCAGCGTGCCGCCCCAGAGGAGATCCCCCACCCCGTTGATGCGCAGCACCACCTCGACGATCACGCAGCCCGACAGCAGGTGCAGCACGCGCGCGCGCAGCTGCCCCGCGAGCGCCGGCGTGACGTTCGGGAGCATGTTGGCGAGCACGCGCTCGCCGCGCAGGAGGGCGACCGCGACGTAGCGCTGCTTGCGCTCGGTGCGGAAGAGCGCGCGGACGCCCGTGACCGCGCCGGCGAAGGCGCCGTCCGCGAACCCGAGCACGAGCGCGCCGAGGCCGATCCGGAGGCGCGTGGCCTCCGGGTTGAAGCTCTCGGCGCCGTAGCGGAGCTCGACCACCGCCGCGCACAGCAGCGCGAAGACGACGGCGGGCACGAGCCCCACGAGCGAGAAGGCGGGATCGGCCCGGCGGGGGAGAATCCGCGTGGCCGCGCCCACCGAGCCGAGCAGGATCGGCACGAGCCCGACGAGCATGAGCACGGTGGTGGTGGGGACCGCCTCGTCGAGCAGCTCGGCGACGGGCACACCCTGCGCGACGCGCCAGCTGTTCCCGAAGTCGCCGGAGAGCGCCGCGGTGATCCAGCCCGAGAAGAACTTCCACGGTCCGCCGTCGAGGTTCCACCGCGCGGCGAGCGCCTCCGTCCCCCCGCAGAACTCGGGCGGACAGATGATCTCCGCGGGGTCACCCGGCAGCGACCAGATGAGCGCGGTGATGATGGCCGGCACCGCCAAGGGCAGGAACACTGCCGCAGCGAGCCGGACCGCGGGCCGTAGCCACCAGGCCTTCACGTCTCAGGATCCGCCGTACTTCCAGGAGTCGACCTCGGTCCAGTAGAAGTACGGGGCGATGGTGTTGCCCCGGACCTCGTTCCGCCACGCGCTCTTGGTGTCGAGCTTCCAGAGGAACAGGTACGGGAGGTCGTCCGCCAGCGTCGCGTGAAGCTTGTGGTACGCGTCGTTCGCGGCCGTGTCGGTGCGCGCGGCGTTGTACTCGGACAACGCCTGGTCGACCGCCGGGTTGGTGTAGTTGAAGATGTTGAGCGTGCCCTTGGTGGCCTGGCGCGTCTCGAAGAGCTCGTTGACCTCCTCGACCACGCCGAAGCTCCACTTGCCGATGAGCAGGTCGAACTCCGTCGCCTTGCCCGTCAGCACGCGGCGGTTCCAGTCGTCGACCGGGACCTTCTGCTCCTGGCGCTCGAAGCCGCCCGCGCCGAGCTGGTTGGAGATCTGCTGCAGGAGGTCCGGCGCCTCGTTGTCGAGCGGAGCCATCATGCCGACGTTGAGCGTGACGGGCTGGCCCTTGAAGTGCCACCGGCCGCCGATGCTCTGGAGCCCCGCGTCCGTGAGCAGCTTGCTGGCCGCAGCCCGGTCGCTCTTCTCCTTCGTGGCGATCGCCCGGTTGTAGAAAGGCGAGGACTGCACGAACGGGCCCGAGATGAACTCGCAGGGGCTGTTCTGCTCGCCCGGCTTCACGCCGATGGACAGCTGCCGCAGGTCGGTGCGGTCGATGATCATGTCGAGCGCCTGCCGCACGCGCTTGTCGGCGAGGGCGCCCTTCTTCGTGTTGACCGCGATGAACCACCAGCTGCGGAGGTCGTAGGACTTCAGCGAGAGGTCGTCGGTCGAGCTCACGTCCGCGCGCAGCGGCGGCGGCACGGCGAGGATGCCCTGCACGCCGTTGTTCTTGAGCGTGACCACCTGGACGACGGGATCGCCGCCCTCCTGCAGCGACATCTGCGCGATCGTGGAGGCGTGGTGCCCGTTGGGGAACGCCTCGAACGTGACGCCGCGCCGGCCCTTGCTGCCCTTGTAGGGGCCGGAGCCGACCGGGTGCGCGGAGAAGTCGAGGTCCGGCGAGATCGCCGTGCTGCCGCCGAAGGGCGCCTCGGGGAGGAGCGAGAAGCCGAGCCGCTCCTGCGGGTTGTGGAACACCTTCGTGAAGCGCACCACCGCGACCGTGGGGCTCTGCGCCTCGCAGCCGGCGAGCACGCTGCGGTACCCGGCGGCGATGGGGCTCGGCGTGTTCGGGTCGAGCATGGCGCTGACCGTGAAGCACACGTCCTTCGAGGTCACTGCCTTGCCGTCGTGCCACTTCAGGCCCGACTTCAGCGTGATCTTGTAGGCCTTGCCGCCTTCGGCGAGCTCGCCCTTCTCGATGACGCGGCTCATGATGCGGTTGTCGATCGGGCTGTGGAAGTACAGCCGGTCGAAGACGAGCTCCTGCGAACGCCAGTCGACCATCGACTGCGCGAAGAGCGGGTTGAGCGTGCCCGGGAGCGCCTCCTCGTAGAACGAGAGCACCGCGCCGGTGGAGAGCACCGACGCCGAGAGCCCGGCGGCGACGAGGAGGTGGCGACCTGATTTGCCCGACATTGACGTCTCCTCAGTGCATGGGTCGGCCGGGGGCGGCGTTCCGGCTCAACCGAATGTGCAAGGCATCGAGCGGGAGGCGGGCCGCCTCCAGCCCGGGAACTTCTGTCAGCAGCCCGTGCACGAGCTCCTCGGCACGGACGGAGTTCCGGTTGCCGGCGTCCCAGGCCGCGACCGAAAGGAGGAACAGCGGATCGCGCGTGTGCGTGGCGCCGGTGGCGCGATCCAGCGTGTTGATTCGCAGGCGGCCGCCCGCGTCGGTGTCCCCGTACGCGAACGCCGCGCGGTCGGCGGCGCGGAGCGCGCCCACCCGGGCGTAGTCCGCGAAGGCGCGGTGGAAGGAGTCCTCCTTCCCGGCGGCCTTCGCCATGCCCTCCTCGATCGCCTGACCGAGCGCCGCGGCCTCGTCCAGCGCGCAGTCGACGGAGAGCTTCCGCGCGCCCGCCTCGTCGCGCGTGCAGTGCTTCACGAGCACGGCGTAGGCGCTGTCGCCGGGCTTCGCGGCGTCGCCGGCGTGTTTGTCGACGGCGGAGACGCCCTCCCGGGCGAGGTCCGCGAAGAAGGCCGCGTCGCCCGCGGAGGTGGTCGACGACATGAACAGGAACGTATCCGGATAGGCGACGGTCGCGGGCGCCGCCGTCTTCTCGCCGTAAAGGCGCCAGGGATCGACGAGGATCGACACGCTCGCGGCGTCGTTCGGCGACGCCTGCTCGGCCATCTTCTCGTGCCAGCGCGCGAGCGCCCAGAGGGTGCCGGGGTCGCCCGCCTTGACCTCGAGCCCGCCCTCGCCCAACTCGGGGAGCAGGTAGTGGGGGACGGTGCCGGCGTCGGGGGTCTCGCCCGGCTTCGTGGACGTGGGCACGCCCGGCGACCCGGCCGCGACCTCGTCCGGCGGCCACGCCGCGCCGGCGTCGGCCCACTTCTTCCACGCGGCGTCGCGCGCGGCGACGTCCTTCACCGCGGAGGCGCCGGCGGCGCCGAGCTTTCCGCGCCAGCTCGCGTCGCCGAGCAACGCGCCCGCGACCCCGAGCAGGTAGCTCGTCTCGGCGGGATCGGTCGGTTGGGCGTCCACCCCGTAGACCTGGACGGTGCTGTGGGCGGCGATCAGCGCGGCCTGCCGGTACATCCCGGCGTACTCGGCGTGCAGGCGGGCGAGCCCCGTGGCGTCGCTCTCCGACGCCATCGCGGCGATCGCGGCCACGCGTTGCCCCTGGAAGTACGCGACCCAGCTCTGGCGGCCCTCGTAGGGCGCGCGCGCGGCGTCGACGGCCATCCGCACCTGCCACGTGTTCGCGACGAGGTCGGCCGGCACCGAGGTGGTCGGCTTCGCGGGGGTGGTGGCGACGTCGCCGGAGTCGCTCGTGTCACAGGCGAGGCACGCGACGAGGAGCAGGGGGGAGAGCCGCAAGCCGCCTAACCCCCCTCGCAGAACGCGCGGTTGCCCGCGGAAGACACGCAGAGCGCCATGGCCGTCTTGGTGTCCTGCTGGCTCGCCTTCGCGTAGTCGAGCCACTCGCGGGCGTAGTCCTTGGCGGTGCCCCGGAGCTTCGCGGCCTTCGCCTCGTTCTCCTCGGTGTGCTCGCCCGTCATGTACTGCTGCTCCGCGTCCTGCCACAGCTTCTGCGCCGCCTCGGCGCGGAGCTTGTAGAGGTTGAATACGCGGGTCTTGTACGTGTTGCCCGTCCACTTGTGCTTGTTCTCGAGCGCGTAGTCGGCCCAGCGGATGACGCCGGTGGCGCGCGCGGAGCCGCCGCGGGAGAGGTGCAGCGCGTACTTGAAGCACATGTCGGGGTCGGAGCGGTCGATGTCCTCGAGGTGGCGCTTCATGAAGCGCTCCCACTCGGCCTTGTCGCCCTTGTTCTCGGCGTTCGAGATGATGAGGCGAGAGATCTTGTCCTTCATCGTCTGCGCGGACTCGTTGCCGATGCGCGCGTCGAGGCACTTGACCTGGCCCTGGCGCAGCGTGCCCATCATCGCGGCGGGCTCGAGCTTCACGAGATCGTCGCAGGAGTCGTCGCCCGCGGCCACCGGGGCCATCGCCGCGGGGGCGGTCGCCGGCGGGGCCGACACGGGTGCCGTCGAGGGGGCGGTGGTCGCCGGGGCGGTCGCGGGGGCGGTGGTCGCGCCCTTCGTGTTCGGCGCCATCGACGAGCTGCCGTTCGGGTTCATGCCACCGCTGGAGGTCGGGGCGGACGTGGTCGGCTGCGCGGACGGCGCGCCCGGGCGCATCCCGCCCGAGCCGGTGGGCTGCGCGGACATGGGCTGCGTGGTGGGCGGGGGCGTGTAGGACGCGACCTGCTGTGGCGACGACGAGACCGGCTGCGAGGGTGGCGGCGTCGCCACGTCGGCGGACTCCGTCTCGCGCGGGCGCGGAGGCGGCGCGGCGGGCTCGGCGGCGGCCTGCTGGCCCCCGATGGGCCCCTCGTAGGCGGACAGCCCGGAGAAAGGCGAGAAGCTCGCGGTGGGCTTCAGGTCGAACCAGCCCACCCGCATGTCGGCGGGGAGCGGGCGACCCGCGGCGTCCTTCACGGTGCCCGGCCCGACCGCGCCGCCGTCGGCGAGGCACGCGGCCCAGCCGTCCTGGCAGGGGTGGGAGGGGAAGGCGTTGTCGTACGCGGACCAACCGCCCGCGAACGCGAGCGGGGCCAGGGCGAGGAGCGCGAGGAGGGACGTGCGCATGGCTACTCCTTGGCCTCGCGCGGCTCGTCGCGACCGAAGCTGATCATGGGCTCCTCGATCGTGGTGTCGTCCATCTCGATCTTCGCGAGGGCGATCTCGACGACGTTCTTGCGCTTGCGCACCTGGTACTGGAACACCTGCGTGGTGTAGCCCGGGGCGCTGATCTCGAGCTCGAGCGTCATGCCGGGGGTGAAGCGGAGCTCGCTGCCGTCCGGCATGTAGAGCACGCTGGCCTCCCAGCTGCCGTCCACCGAGTTGACGCGGTGGCGGTCGGCCTCCTGGGGGTGCCGCACGACGGCGGTGGAGACCGGCTTGCGCTCGGCGTCGAGCACGATGACGCGGACGGGGACGCCCTGGTCCTCCTTCTTCGCGGCGTGCGCGGGCTCGGCGAGCACGGCGAGCGCGACGGGCGCGGAGAGCGTGAGGGCGAGCGCGACGAGGATGCGGCGGGTCATGTCTCTCAGCCTCCCATCTGGGCCTTGAGGATCGGATCGACGGCCGCCTCGGCGCCCGCGGACTTGTCGCCCACGGCCGCGAGCGCGCGAGCGGCCGCGTCGCCGGAGAGCCCGTCGAGGAGCTCCTTCGCGGCGTCGGCGTCCTTCTCGGCGATCGCGAGCGCGGCGGTCACGCGCGCGTCGGTGTAGCCGTCGGAGGGGGCGGCGGTCTGCAGGGCGTCGAAGATCTGCTTGCACTTCGCCGCCTCGCCGTCGGCGCAGGCGGCGATGCCGCGCGTGGCCTGCACGCGCCAGCTCTGCCCGGCCGGGGGGACGGTGATGGCGTCGAGCAGGTTGCCGGCGATCTGCGTCTCGCCGACGGCGGCGGCCCGGCCAGCCCACAGGAGGAGCTGGTCCGCCCCGTCGTCGCGCGACTCCGCGTACGCCTTCACGAGATCCTCCACGCTGCGCACGGCGACCTTGCGCTCTCCGAGCGCCCAGAGCGCCTGCGCCTCCGACAAACCCGCGACGAGGGGGTTCTGGTCCCCCATCAGCTCGAGGTACTTCGTCGCGGTGTCGCCCACGGGCCCGCCCGCGCCCTTCGCCTCCTCGAGCAGCGCCTTCGCGGCGTCGCGGTTGCCGTCGGCGAGCTCGACCTCGGCGGCGAGCAGCTTGCCCGTCGGGTTGCCGCTGGCGACGGCGAGCTCCTTGACCTTGTCGAGGTCCTTCATCTCCAGCGCGACGAGCGCGCGGCGCAGCTTCACGTCGCCCGCCTTCTCGCCCGCGCCCGCCTCGGCGGCCGCGAGCAGCGCGTCGGCGCCCGCGAAGTCGCCGGCGAGCACCTTCATGTAGGCGGCGCCGCTGGCGGCGTCGACGTTCGTGGGCGCCTTCTTCGCGGCCTCGTCGTACGCGGCGGACGCCGCGGCGAGATCGCCGCCCTTGAGCTTGGATTCCGCCTCGCCCACGGCCTTCGAAGGGTCGTTCAGCAGCGCCATGACCTGGTCGCAGCCGGCCAGGAGCAGGAGCAGGGAAGTCATCGGGAGGGACTCCGGGAGCGCCGGGACCCCCCGGACGCGCGACCGTTAAAGCACAGGTCCCCGGCCCTCCGCAACCGGTCGTGTCGGCGCCGTGCGGATCGCGCGGGGGAGAGGGCCGATCGGCCGGTGTGCTATCCTGCGCGCCTCGTCCCGCCGCCCCCCGAATGGAATCGCAAGCCGGCAGCCGCAACCTGGAGATCGTGCTCCTGCACGAGCTGTCGAGCGGTACCTTCGCGCGCCTGTACCTGGCGGAGGCGCGCGCGCCGGGCGGCATCGACCGCATCGTCGCGGTGAAGATCCTCCGCGAGCAGTGGAACGAGTCGCAGGAGATCATCAACCGCACTCGCGACGAGGCGCGTCTCCTCGCGCGGCTGCGCCACAAGAACATCCTGCGCGTCGAGGACATGAGCGCCATCGACGGGCAGCTCGCCATCATCATGGAGTTCGTCGACGGCCTCGATCTCAAGCAGGTCGTCGAGGCGCTGGCCAAGAAGGGCGCGAAGATCCCTCCGCGAGCCGCGCTCCAGGCTTGCGCCGACACCTGCGCCGCGCTCGAGGCCGCCTACTTCAAGGTCCCCTACGGGCTCGACGCGCCCATCAACGTCGTCCACCGCGACATCAAGCCGTCGAACGTCATGGTCAGCGTCGAGGGCGAGCTCAAGGTCCTCGACTTCGGGACGGCCCGCGCGGACGCCGCGTTCCGCTCCGTGCAGACGGGCGCGCTGCGCTTCGGGAGCCTGAAGTACATGTCGCCGGAGCGCCGCGAGGGCGACCGGGGCGAGCACAACGCGGACATCTACGCCGTCGGCCTGATGCTGGTGGAGTTCTTCCGGGGCGAGTGGCTGCCGCTCCTGCCGCTCGACGCCGCCGAGCACGACGAGCAGGTGACGCACGTCGTCAACAGCCTGTCGGGCCTCGGCATGCCCAACCGGGAGTGGGACGTCGCGCTGCGACAGCTCCTCGTACAGATGCTCGCGTCCAACCCGGCGGTGCGCCCGAACGCCCAGCAGGTGACTCCGCTCCTCCGCTCCTTCGCCGAGCAGGCCTCCGGCGCCTCGCTCGAGCGGTTCGCCGCCGAGACGGTGGCCCCGCTGGCGAAGCAGATCCGCGGCAACCTCGCCGGCGGCGCGCTCGCCGGGACGCGCTTCGTCGTGAGCGTGTACGACCCCGCCGCGCTCGGCAAGCCCTCGATCACCGCGGACAAGCCCGCGGGCGCGCCCGCGCCGAAGCCGGCGGCGAACGCCGCGCCTCCCGCGCGCGCCTCGCTCGACGACCGCCCCACGAGCCCCGACGTGCTCAACGAGTCGGCGGACCGCCCGACCACGATCGGCCAGCGCATCCCGCTCGGCGCGCCCGAATCCGACCAGAGCACGCTCGTCTCGAAGCAGGCGGCGAGCGACGCCACCGCGTGGACGCCCCGCGCCGCCGCGCCCGCGCCGCAACCCTCGATCGAGCGGTCGCCCCGCCGCGAACCGGCCTCTCGCGCGCCGGATCCCGAGCCCCCGGCGAAGTCCGGCGGTTCGGGCCTCGCCATCGCGGCGGGCGGGTTCGTGGTCGTCGGGCTCCTCACCTGCGGCGGCCTCGGGCTCGCCGGCGCCGGCTGGTGGTTCTTCGCGTCCGGCGACACGCCCGCGCCCGTCACGTCCGGCGCGTCCGCCGCGCCCCCGGTCGAGCCCCCTCCCCCCGCCGCGGGCTCCGCGCCCGTGTCGATCACGACCGAGGGCAACGTGCAGTGGGTCCGCGTCGAGGACGGCGCCGGGAAACGCGTGCTCGACGGGCAGGAGAAGACCGAGGGCAAGCTCGCCCCGGGCGACTACACGCTCACGATGAAGCAGGTCGGGCGGCCCGCGCTGAAGGCCTCGCTCGCGGTGCCGGAGGCGGGGGTGTCGCTCGCCTGCGTGCCCGAGAAGGAGGGCGCCGTGAAGTGCACGGGGGCGGGCAGGCCGATCGTGCTGAAGTAGGCGCCTACTTCCAGGCGATCAGGCCCAGATCGGACAGGAGCGAAGCCTCCTGCGCGTCCGCCTCGGCGAGGAAGCTCACCCGCACGTAGTCGCGACCGTCCATCCCCACGTCCGCCGTCTCCGGCAGGCCGGCGAGCGCGTCCCGGAAGGCGGGATCGTCCGGGTAGCAGTAGAGGACGCCGAGCTCGTCGAGGACGACCTGCTCGCCGTACTTCCCCCGGATCCAGGTCTGGTGGCGGCCGTCGCCCCAGACGAGCGCCGCGCGAGCCCGGAGCGCCGACACCACCTCGTCCGCCTTCAGGTCCATCCGGACGAACGTCTGGGGTTGCGGCAGCTGGCCCTTCGCGCGGTCGGTGAGCCGCACGTACCGGATCGAGATCGGCGAGCCGAGGGCCTCGACGAGGGCGAGGTGGGTCGCCGGCAGCTCCTCCGGCGGAACGGAGATCACGAGCCGCGTGGAGCCGTCCGGCGCCGTCTGCGCCCGGAAGCCCCGCGGCGGGGTCCACCCGTCGGGCTCGCCGCCCTTCGTCACCGACTGCGCTTTCATCGACGCGCAGCTAACTCCGCCATCGGATAGCTCACAGCGCGATGTTCCCGTCCCGCTACACCGTGCGCAACGTCGTCGTGGAGCCGAACCTCGTGCTCGCGCCGATGGAGGGCGTCACCGACCTCACCTTCCGCCGCCTCGTCCGGCGCATCGGCGGGACGGGCCTCACCGTGACGGAGTTCGTCGCGAGCGAGGGCCTCCGGCGCGGTGTCGAGCGCATGGAGCACATGGCGCGCTTCGACCCGGACGAGCGGCCCGTGGCCGTGCAGATCTACGGGCGCAACCCCGAGGCGATGGCCGAGGCCGCGCGCATCGTCGAGGACGCCGGCGCCGACATCTGCGACCTCAACTTCGGGTGCCCGTCGAAGAAGGTCTGCGCGCACTCCGGCGGCTCCTCGCTGATGAAGGAGCCGGACCTCGCCCGCGCGATCGTGTCGCAGGTGCGCCGGGCGATCTCCATCCCGCTCACGGTGAAGATGCGGAGCGGCTTCGACGGCACGCAGCGCAACGCGCCGGACGTCGCGTGGATGTGCCAGGAGGAGGGCGCCGAGGCGATCACGATCCACTGGCGCACCCGCGCGGACCTCTACGGCGGCGTGCGCGCCGTCGACAAGATCGCGGAGACCAAGTCGAAGCTGCGCATCCCCGTCGTCGCCAACGGCGACGTCGTCGACTTCGAGTCCGCCGCGCGCATGTTCCGCGAGACCGGCTGCGACGGCGTGATGATCGGGCGTGGCGCGATCAAGAACCCGTGGGTCTTCAAGCAGGTGTGGGCGCAGATGCACGGCGAGGCGCCCTGCGTCGTCGACGCCGACGAGAAACGCCGCGTGCTGCTCGCCTACTTCGAGAGCATCCGGGGCGAGTTCCGCACCGACCGCGGCGCGCTCGGGCGCATGAAGAAGATCGCCAACTACTTCACGCACGGCCTGCCGTACGGCAGCGAGCTGCGCGTCGCCTTCCTCCACAGCCAGAGCATCGAGGAGGCGGTCGCGCACACCGAGCGCTACTTCGGCCGGCTCGCGGCGCTCGAGCGGGGCGAGCCCTGGGGCGACGCCGCGCTCAGCGCGTAGGTCACTGGGAGAGGCAGAGCGCGAAGTTCGTGAATTCCTTGACGTCGCCCTTGTCCATCTCGAGGGTGTACTCCTTCGAGGGGACGGGGAAGCGGATCTTCGCGACGCCGATCTCCGCGATCTTGCGGAAGGTGTCGACGGGGAGCGTGCCCTTGCCGTTGTGGCGGGTGGCGACGCCGTAGGAGGAGGCCTGGTGCACCGGCGCGCCCGGCTGGAGCGGCAGCTCGATCACGGAGGCGTCGGCGAGGAGGAACATCACGGGCTTCGTCACCGTGTTGTTGGTCATGCCGGGCTCGCTGAACGCCACCTCGACCTCGACGACGCCGTCGTGAGGCGCGTGGAGGACGATCTGGTAGTTGCCGTAGTAGAGGACCTCGAGGGTGCGGCTGTCCTTGCCGGTGAAGGCGTCGACCGCCTCGCCCTTCCAGTCGCACCTCAGGGGCTTGGCGAGGGCGGGTTCGGCGACGAGCGAGGCGAGGGCGAGCAACATGGCGAGGACTCCGTCGGGTGCGGCCCGCTAACCCGCGAGCCGGCGCGTTTCACAAGCTGACCGACGCGAGCGCGCCCCAGCACTGGACGTCCCCGTCGTTGCGCACGCCGCAGGTCGAGGTGTCGCCGGCGTCGATCTGGAGGAACGTGCCGAGCGGAGGGTCGGCCTGCCCCTCGGTGTCGTCGCCCCAGCACTCCACCGACCCGTCGAGCGCGAGCGCGCAGAAGTGCGACCAGCCGCCGGTGATCGCCTGGAAGTCGCCGTCCGGCGCTTCCAACAGGCCGTGCTGGCCCCCGTCGCCCCAGCACTCGAGCCCGCCCGACGCATAGACCGCGCAGGCGGCGTCGTCGGCGACGGCGACGTAGTCGAAGTCGCCGCGGGGCTCGTCGCGCACCTCGCTCTCCTCGTCGCCCCAGCAGAGGACGTCGCCGCCGTCGGTGACGCCGCACGCGTTCCGCTCGCCCACCGACACGTCCTGGAACGCGCCGGTGGGGGCGTCGGCGAGCGCGTCGTCGTCCACCGGGCTCCAGCACTCGAGCTCCCCGTCCTCGTCGATCGCGCACGCGGCCTCCCAGCCCATCGAGACCTTCGTGTACTCGCCGGAGGGGTCGCTCACGCCGTCGCCGTAGCAGGTCAGCGTCCCGTCCATCCGCACGGCGCACCAGCCGTAGCCGGCGTCCACCGAGAGGTACACGCCGTCGTTCGGGACGTCCTTCAGCTTCTTCGAGCAGGCGACGTGGCCGCTCTCGTACACCGCGCACGCGGTGTCGAGGCCGGCGGCCACGTGGACGGGGTCGCCCGGGTCGAGCTGGCGACGGATCGCCGGCGGCTCCTTCGCGACGAGCAGGCATCCGGCGAGGGTGGGGAGCAGGATCATCAGAACCTCACGCCGATCGCGGCGCCCCGGGCGTCCGCCGTGTAGATGGGGATCACCACCATGGCCGCGCCGCCCGCCGCGACGGCCCACCCGATGGCGTTGCCGACCTGCATCGCGCGCCACTCCCCCACGGTGAGATCGGGGTCCTGGTAGTCGCCGAGGTACAGGAAGTAGGTGCCGCCCGCGACCCCGACGCCGGCGAGGCCGAGCGCGACGCCGCCGATCGTCAGCGGGTTCAGGGGCTCGCCCTTGGGCGCCACCAGCCGAGACACGTCGGGGGTGTCGTCGATCTCGCTCCCCGGCGACTTCCCGCCGACCGCCTCGGGGCTCGGCGGGTCGTCGGAGGTCGCGCCCCAGGCGAAGTCGAGCCGCCCCGGCGCGATGGTCGCGGGCACGCCGAACGCGAGGCCCTCGAGGCCCGTCCCCGCGACCTTCCAGGAGACGATGCCGACGAGGTGGCCGGTGGGATCGAGCAGCGGCCCGCCGCTGTTGCCCGCGTTGATGCTCGCGTCGGTCTGGAGGAACTGGCGTCCCGCGACCTCGCGCGCGCCGCTGACGATCCCCTTCGACACCGAGAACTCGAGCCCCTCCCCCAACGGCGAGCCGATCGCGAAGACCTCGGTGCCCGGGGGCGGCGAGGCCGCGACGACCGGGATGCACCACCCGCCGCCGACGATCGTGTGGACGAGCGCGAGGTCCTGCTCCCGGTCCACGCGGATCACCCGCGCGGGCCCCGAGATGCCCTCGTGCGTGCGCGCCGTGAGCTTGCCCGCGCCGTCGACGACGTGGGCCGCGGTGAGCACCCAGCCGTCGCCCGACACGAGCACGCCGCTGCCGACGCGCTCGCCGTCGGTGAGCACGACGGTGGCGCGCATGGCGCCGTTCATCCCCGCGGGCAGCGGCGCGGCGGACATCTCGCAGCGCTTCAGGGTGACGGTGCCCGACCACTTCGGCGGCGCCTCCGGCGTCGGGGCGCCGGCTGCGAGGCGCTCGCGGAACGTCGCGCGCTCGACGAGGCGCGTCGCCGCGTCGGCGACCGCGGCGCGCGTGGCCCCGTCCCCCTTCCCCTCGTCGTGCCCGACGCCGCGGACGACCACGCGGTAGACCACGGGGCCGTCGGCCCCGCGGCGGAGCTCCCACGCGACGGCGATCTCGCAATTGCGGGCCTTGCGTGCCTTGAGGCACTTCGCCGTCCGCGCGTTGGCCGTGAGGCGCCAGGGCGCGCCCGCGTCGACGGCGTGGCCGGCGAGGGTCAGTGCCTCGCCGAGGGTGGCCGTCCAGTCGGTCTCGTCGATCCCGAGGATCGAGCGGGCCTCCGCGCCGATGCGGAAAGGGGCGAGGTCGACGGGCTCGGCGGCGAGCGCGAGCGGGACAATCGCGAGCATGCGCGGGAGTGTAGCGTGTGGCCCCGCATCCGTGCGCCGGCCGCGCGCGTCGTGCGGCGGACGGGCCCGTCAGTGGCTGAACGCCTCGTCGTAGTCGGCCCGCGCGGCCGCCAGTACCTTCAGCGCGCGCTCGACCCCGTACGTCGCGTCGATCTTCACGGGCTGCCGGCCGGGCTCGAGCTTGTAGGTCACGAAGTAGTGCATGAGCCGCTCGATCAGCGCCGAGGGGATGTCGCCGAGGTCCCGGGCGCCGCCCCAGATGGCGTCCTTGTCGAGGACGGCGACGATCTTGTCGTCGGCCTCGCCGGCGTCGACCATCAGGAGCCCGCCGACGGGGCGCGCGCGCAACAGGATGTCGGCGCGCGTGATGGGGCGCTCCGACAGGATGCAGATGTCGAGCGGGTCGCCGTCGCCCTTCTCGGTGCCGGCGAGCGCGGCGGTGCGGGCCCCGCAGTAGGTCTGGGGCACGAAGCCGTACAACGTCGGGGGAAGCGAGGCGCTCCGCTGCGGGCGATCGACCTTCAGGTAGCCGCTCGCCTTGTCGACCTCGTACTTGATGGTGTCGAAGGGGGTGATCTCGACGTAGGCCGTCCAGATCTCGGGGCCCCCGGGCTCGAGCCCGTGCCAGGGGTGGGGACGGAACTGCCGGTAGTCGCGCTGCAAGGGGACGGACCTCCCGCACCCGGACCCGCGCGCCGTCGGAGGGCGCGAGCGCGAGGTGGGTGCGAAGCGAGCGTCCTAATCCGGGGTCCGGTGTTAGTCTCCGCGCCGCCCGGAGGCGCGTATGTCCGTCGAGGTCCGTCCCGTCGATCTGCCCGGCGGCGCGCAGACCATGATGCAGGTCTGGTGGGACGTCTACGCGGGCGACCCGCACTGGGTCCCGCCGCTGCGCTTCGAGCGGAAGAAGTTCCTCGACCCGAAGCACAACCCCTACTTCAAGGTCGCGGACGTCCAGTGCTTCGTGGCCTTCCGCGACGGCCGTCCCGTCGGCACCATCTCCGCGCAGGTCGACCACGGCTACCAGCGCGTCGAGGACAAGGTCGGCTTCTTCGGCTTCTTCGAGTTCCCGGACGACGAGGGCGTCGCCCGCCCGCTCCTCGACGCCGCGCTCGCGTGGCTGCGCGGCAAGGGCATGACGCGGGCGATGGGCCCCTTCAACTTCAACACGAACCACGAGTGCTCGGTGCTGGTCGACGGCTACGACAGCGACCCGCTCGTGATGATGATCTGGAACCGGCCCTACTACCCGGCGATGTACGAGAAGCTGGGGCTCGCCAAGGCGAAGGACATGCTCGCCTACTGGATGCGGAACGACGGGCCCGTCCCCCCGCGGATCGCCGCCCTCGCCGACCGCTTCCTGGAGCGCCACCCCGAGGTGAAGATCCGGCCGATGGACAAGGGCGACTTCGAGAACGAGGTCAAGCGCGTCCACGCCATCTACAACTCCGCGTGGGAGGACAACTGGGGCTTCGTGAAGATGACCGACGAGGAGTTCTGGTTCATGGCGCACGGGGTCAAGGAGATGATCGACCCCCGCTACTGCTTCGTCGCGGAGATCGCCGGCGAGGCCGCCGCCTTCTCGATCACGCTGCCCGACTACAACATGGTCGTGAAGCCGATGAACGGGCGGGTCCTGCCCTTCGGCTGGTGGCACTGGCTCACGATGCCGAAGAAGATCGACCAGATCCGCGTGTTCGCGCTCGGCGTCCACAAGAAGTACCAGAACCTCGCGCTCGGCGCGCCGCTCTACAAGGCGACGTGGGACGCGGGCGTCGCGAACAAGGTCAAGGGCGCCGAGGCCAGCTGGATCCTCGAGGACAACACGCGCATGCGCGGCGCGCTGGAGAAGCTCGGCGCGAAGGTCTACAAGACGTACCGGATCTACGGGACCCCGCTGTAGAGTGGGCGCCATGCTGCTCCTCGTCGCCTGCCAGGCCGGCTCGCCGAAGCTCGGGGACGCGGACGAGGCGCCTCCGGAACCCTCCGTCTCGATCGCCGGCACGGCCGCCTTCGATCCGCTGCTCGGCGGCGCGGGCAGCTGGACGGTCGCCTCCGAGGCCGGCGACGAGGTGACCGTCGAGGTCCTCGACGCGGGCGGCGCGGTCGTCGCCACGCTCGACGACACGTACACCTGGGAGGGCGCCGCCGTCGGGCGCTACACCGTGCGCGCCACGCTGCTCGCGAAGGGCTCGCCCGTCGCCGAGGCGGAGACCCCCGTGGACGTCGTCCGCGTCGGGGTCCTCGACGGCACGCTCGGCGGCGACCGCATCCCGCTGCTGTGGCACGGCGGCGGGCGCGGGGCGTACGTCGACGACGGCGGCGCCGGCCCCACGTTCCGCCTCTCGGCGATCACCGAGGGCGACGCCGCGGTGGCGATCCCCGCCCCCTGGGACGACCTCTGGGCGCCGCCCGACGACACGCTCGGCCAGAACCTCCCGGCCGCCTACGCGTGGGACGCGCGACCCACGCTCGCGCTCACGGTCGACGGCGAGCTCGGCGGCGCCGATCTCACCGCGGCGATCGACGGCTGGACGCTCACCTCGGGCGGGGTGGCCGACGGCGGCACGCTCGTCTTCACGAAGGACGAGGCGCTCGCCCCGGGGCCCGGCGTCGTGGAGGAGCCGCTCACGCTTCGGTGGATGGCCGGCGACGACCTCGCGGGCGAGCAGGCGCTGCCGCTGCGGACGTACGCGATGCTCGGTCCGCCCGCGTTCGAGCAGACGGGCTCGCCGTACCTCCCCTGGGTCGCCGTGATCGACCCCGCGCTGCGCGCGATGCAGGGGGTCGCCCCGGACGAGGCCGCCGTCGTCTCGGCGCTGGTCGACCACGTCTACTGGGACCTCGGGCTCGCCTACGACACGCAGTGGGGCGCGAGCGCGTACACGCAGTACACCACCGGCGAGTTCGACGGCGCCCACTTCGACCTGTCCGGCTTCCTCGACCGCCGCCGGGGCTCGACCGTGAATTGCACCGACTGCGCCGCGATCCTCGAGGCCTTCGCGAACATGGTCGGCGCCACGCTGCAGTACACGATCCTCGTCCGCGACTTCAACCTCAACTACATCAAGGCGGTGGGCGGGAGCGAGTACACCCGCTGCCCGTTCGGCACCGGCGGCTGCGGCTTCAGCTACCACGCGGTCACGACGCCGGACGACGCCGCGACCATCTTCGACGCCACGCTCGCGCTCGACGGCGACGACAACCCCTCCACGACACCGAACACCGAGCTGCTCGTGCAGGCGATCGACGGCGAGGAGTACCTCGACCGCCTCGTGTTGAGCGGCCGCGTCCGGTACGCCCACACGCAGAAGGAGACGATCCAGTGATCGGGCTCGTCGCCGCCGCGCTCGCCGGCGGGCTCCACGCCGGCATCCCCGTCCACGGCGTCGCCGGCGTCGGCGAGCCCACGTTCCTGACGGCCACGTCGGGCTGGACGGCGTCGGTCGAGGGCGGCTGGGTGCGCGTGTTCGTCGGCGCGAGCGAGGCCGACGGCGACGCGTGGTACGACCGCGCCGTCGCCACCCTCGGCGTGACGCCCCCCGCGCTCGCCTTCGCCGACGAGGCCCACGGCGACGGCGAGACGCTCCTCGCCTTCCGCGACGGCAACGTCGGCGTGGTGGTGCGGGTGGAGGCCGGCGCGCGCGCGGTCGCCGAGCGGCTTCGCGCCGCGATCGTGGACGGGGGCCCGTCGCCCGTGACGCCGCGGATCTTGCGGACCGCGGAGGGCTGGGCCTGCGAGGCCCCAGGCGCCGTCCACGTCGCCGTGTCCGGGGCGCGCGCGGTGCCCTTCCGCCCGGGCCTCTACGCGGAGGCGCCGCGCGAGGTCGTCGCGTGGGACACGTACGGGCGGGCGACCGTCGCGCGATAGGGCAAAGCCCCGCCGAACGGGACGGTTTCCGATCAGAGCCCCGCCGACTGGGACTCCGGTCGACCGGGAGGCAACGCCACGAACCAACGCCCGTTTTCGGCCACCCGGCGTCGCGCTGGACCGACCCGAGTCCTGCTCGGACCGGCTCTGCTCCGGAATCGTCCTGTTCAGACCGGCTCTGCCCTACCGGTACGTCCCCCACGCGTTGCCCGGCTGCACGGAGCACTCGCGCGCCTTCGGCTTGTGCTTCGGCGCGCCCGTCCACGCGAGGCCGATCGCCTTGCGCCCGTCCGGGGCAGCGCCGGAGTACCAGACGAGCGTCTGGTCCTTCGTGAGCGTCACGTCGACGTGTGTCACGTCGAGGCCCGCGATCCCCTCCTCGAGCGACCAGGCCCACCCGTCGTCCGAGCCGGCGATCGCGTAGCTGCGCAGCGTCGCGCCGGGGTCGGCGAAGGCGCTGTACACGAGGCCCCAGCCCCCGTGTTTGACACACGCGAGCGCCGGCGTGACCAGCCAGTGGTCGGCCCAGTCGGGCCCGTCGGCGGCCACGAGCGCGACGTCGGTGTCGAGGAGCTCGCCCGTCTTCGGGTCCAGCGTCGCGACGGCGAGGTCGGGGGCCTTCACGTAGACGACGTGCAGGAGCCCTTCCGACAGGCCGACGGTCGGCATCCCGACCCGCGGGCCCTCGATCGCCGGCGCGGCGACGACGTCGAAGCGCTCGCCGTCGCGCCCACGGGCGAGCCCGATGCCCACGTTGCGCGCGTCGTCCTCCATCGCGAAGAGGAGGTGCCAGTCGTGGCCGTCGCGCACGACCGCCGGTTGGGACGCGGAGCACGCCCAGGCGGTCCCGGGCTCGGGCTCGATCACGGGCTCGGGGTCGATCTCCCAGGTGACGCCGTCCGCCGACGTCGCCCGGCCGATGCGCCACCCGGTGCGGCACCCCGGGGCGAGCTCGTGCGGCGCGAGCGGGGACTCGAAGAACATCACGTACCGTTGGCCCTGACCATCCCAATCGACCGTCGGCGCGTTCACGCCCAGGGCGAAGGGGCCGTCGTCGGGCGCCTCGAACACCCATCCCACGTCGGACAGGGCGGCGAGGACGACCATGACGACCTCCGTGTGTAGGACAAAGTCTACCACACGTTGAGTAGGTTGCCGGAGCGGGCCTCCATGGTCTTCGTCGTGGGGGCGGGCGTCTCGCCCGCCCCGCCGGGCTACTCGCGACGGGTGTGCCGCGCCAGCGCGACCTCGTTGACGATCCACTGGGTGAGGCTCGCGGTGACGGACGCGGGGATCAACGCGGGGCCGTAGCCCCCGGCGAAGGCACCCCCGCCGATCAGCGCGCCGGCGACGCCCGGCCCCCCCGGCACCGGCGCGCCCGCGCGCACGAGCTCGGCGCGCTGGAGCAGGGTCCCGGAGGCCGCGATCACGGCCCCACTGCTGTAGAAGACCTGCATGTCCCAAGGGGAGACCTCCCCCGACCGCGCGGCGACGAGCGGCGCAACCCCGAGCGCGAACCCGCCCAGCGTCAGGAGCCGCGCGGCGCCGGCGCGGCGGAGGTGCCGGGTCCGGTGGGCTCGCCAGCGCTCCGCGTCGGCGAGGGCCGCGGCGTCCACGGCGGCCGCGGCGAGGTCGCGATCGACCGTGCGCGCGCCGATCTCCGCGAACGCGACGGCGAGCTCGAAGTCGCCCGGCGCGCACGCGAGCATCCCCGCGCCGATCGCGCCGAGGCCCTCGCCGCCGCGCGCCTCGGCCTGCCACGCCACGTCGCGCACCTCGTCGCGCCACAGCTCGCTCCGGTCGCACGGGTAGAGCGCGAGCTCGTCCTCGAGCCGCGTGACGTAGAACGTCCCGGGCGCCGTGACGGCGGCGGCGAGGCCCGCCACGCGCGACCCGGGCTCGCCGACCTGTACGAGGTGGAGACCCTCGCCCACGTCCACCTGCTCGTCCGCACGCACCCCGTCCACCACGATCCAGAGCGCGCTCCCGCGCCGGAACGTCAGCGAGCCCGCCGGCCCCGGGAAACCGGCGAGGGCCGCGACGACGGCCGGCGACACGACCGGCGCGCACGCGGCCGCCTCGATCACGTCCTCGATCGGCGCTTCGCCGCGGGCGAAGGCGGTCGCCGCGGAGTCGACGTCGCAAGCGCCCATCCCGCCACTCTACCGCGGGACGGCTACTCGACCGTCACGCTCTTCGCGAGGTTGCGCGGGCGGTCGATGTCGCGGCCGAGCGCGAGCCCCGCGCGGTAGGCGAAGAGCTGCAGCGGGAGCACGGTGAGGAGCGGCGAGATCAGCGCCGAGCGCGTGCGAGGCACGGGGATCGACACGTCGGCGAGCTTCGCCGCCTCGGCGTCGCCCTCGGTGTGCACGAGCACCACGCGGGCGCCGCGCGCCTTGACCTCCTGCACGTTCGACAACGTCTTGTCGCGCATGACGTCGTCCGGGGCGATGGCGACGACGGGCGTGTTGCGGTCGATGAGCGCGATGGGGCCGTGTTTCATCTCGGCGGCCGGGTACGCCATACACGGCACGTACGCGACCTCCTTCAGCTTCAGCGCGCCCTCGAGCGCGACCGCGTGGGACACGCCGCGCCCGAAGAAGAACACGTACTTGCCGCTCGTGAGGAGCTCGACCGCGCTCCCGACGTTCCCGGGCTCCTCGAGCCAGCGCGCGACGAGCTCCGGCACGCCGAGCAGCTCCTCGCCGAAGGCGCGCCCCTCGTGCGCCGACAGGATGCGCGTCCGCCCGAACATGAGCGAGGCGACGAGCATCGCCGCCACCTGCGACGTGAAGGCCTTGGTGCTCGCCACGGCGATCTCGGGGCCGGAGTGCACGTACACGCCACCCTTGCAGGCGCGGGCGATGCTGCTGCCGACGACGTTGACGATGCCCATCACGCGGCCGCCCTTGACCTGGACCTCCTTGACGGCGCCGAGCGTGTCGGCGGTCTCGCCGCTCTGGCTCACCGCGAAGAAGAGCGCGTCCTTGTCGATGACGGGGTTGCGGTAGCGGAACTCGCTGGCGATCTCCGCGAAGGCGGGGATGCGGGCGAGGCCCTCCATCGCGTGCGCGCCGACGAGCCCGGCGTGGAAGCTCGTGCCGCAGCCGAGGAAGCCCACGCGGCTGATGGCGGCGACCTCGCGGGGGGACAGATCGAGCCCGCCGAGCTTCCCGCCCCCCTCCTCCGGCACCACGCGGCCCGAGAGGCAGCGGCGGAGGCTGTCCGGCTGCTCGTGGATCTCCTTGAGCATGTGGTGCCGGAAGGCGCCGCGGTCGCTGTCGGCGAGCTCCTCGGCGAGCTCCTCCATCGAGCGGGTGATGGGCGCGCCGTCGAGGCGGGACACCTCCCAGCCCTCGGACGTGAGCTTCACGATCTCGCGGTCCTCGAGGTACAGCACGTGGCGCGTGTGGGCGGCGAGCGCGTGGGGGTCCGACGCGAGGAAGGTCTCGCCCTGGCCCTTGCCGACGACGAGCGGCGAGCCGTTGCGCGCGGCGATCACGACGCCGGGATGATCGGCGAACACCACCGCGATGCCGTAGGTGCCCTGCACCGGCTGGAGCGCGGCGCGCACGGCCTCGAGCGGGTCTCCCCGGTAGAACTTGCGGATGAGGTGCGGGAGTACCTCCGTGTCGGTCTCCGAGCGGAACTTCACGCCCTCTTCCTCGAGCTTCGCGCGGATGGCCGCGTGGTTCTCGACGATGCCGTTGTGCACGACCGCGATCCGGCGCTCCGCGTCGAGGTGCGGGTGGGCGTTGCCCTCCGTCACGCCGCCGTGGGTGGCCCACCGGGTGTGGCCGATGCCGGTCGTGCCCACGAGCTCGGCGGGCATCGCCTCGGCGAGCGCGGCGACGTGCCCCACGCGGCGCACGACCCGCACGCGGCCGTTCACCACCGCGATGCCCGCGCTGTCGTAGCCGCGGTACTCCAGCCGCCGCAGCCCGTCGAGGAGGATGGGAGAGGCGGCGCGCGGCCCGATGTACCCGACGATCCCACACATGCGTTTGTCGCCTCCCTACCCGCGTTTCATCCGAATCGTGACCGTGACGAGCGGGGCATCGGCCACGTGCACCCAGGTGCAACGGGACGCGCCGACCCGCCGGGCCGCCACCTGCAGTCTCGCACCCGCAAGCCCCGGGCCACCACTCCGAAGCCACGCGCGCACCTGGGCGAGCGTCCAACCGCCCACGATCTCCGCGGCGGGAACGCCGTGAAGCTCGATCACCACCTCCTCGCCCTCGACGCGGGTGTGGCGCGCGGCGTGCTGCAGACCGTCGATCGCGAGCTTCAGGATGTCGATCGGCGCGACCACCCGGACGGGCTCGCCCTCGATCCGGGCGACCTCCGGCTCGCCGACGGGGTCGCCGAGCGCCTCCACGAGGAGCGCCATCCGATCGAGCACGCCGGCGAGCGGACCGTCCGGATCCTCGAGCTCGACCCACCCCTGCGCGGCGGTGAGCGAGCCGCGGAGGTCGTGCGCGACGGCGGACACCATCAGCTCGCGGTCCAGCGCGGCGCGCAGTCGCTTCACCGCCCGCGCCTAACCGGTGGCCGGCCGGGCGAGGGGCGCATACGAGCCGAGCGGAGGCGGCATGGCGCGGTTCCACATCGGCGGAGCGACCGAGTTCGAGATCGAGTCCGACAACTGGATGAGCGCCCTCGGCGACGCGCTCGCGCGCCTCGGCATCGACGCCGGCGCCGTCGAGTGCGACGTCCTGCCCGATGGCGACATCGAGGTCCGCGGCCCCGCCGGCAACTTCGTCATCCACGAGCTCGTCGCCGTCTCCGTGCCCGCGAGGCCGCGGCTCGGCACGCTGCCGCTCGACCTTCCGGCGGCCGCCGTGCTCGACGCGCCGGACCTCACCGCCGCGAAGGCGTGGCGCGCCCACGAGGAGGAGAGCGAGGACCAGCTCTCGGAGATCCGGGAGCGGACCCGCGTGTTGCTCGACAAGGAGGGCAACGAGGAGGTCTGCGGCGCCGCGCTCGACCTGCTCATGGAGTACGTGCCCGCCGAGTCCGGCGCGGTGCTCCTCTCCCACTGGAGCGGCAAGGAGATGCGCTTCGTGGCGGCCCGCGGCCCGCGCGCCCGCGGCCTCGTCGGCGTGCCGGTCCCGTCCGGCAAGGGCATCGCCGGCCTCACCGTGCGCACCGGCGTCGGCACGATCATCCGCGAGGCGGCCGCCGACCCGCGCCACTACGCCGACGTCGACAAGCGCACCGGGTACAACACCCACGCCATCCTCTCGGTGCCCGTGCGCGGCGCGGGTGGCGTGATCGGCTGCGTGCAGCTCCTCAACCCGTTCGCGGGCGCGCAGTTCCTGCCCTGGCACCAGACGGCGGCGCAGCTGGTGGCGGGGCGGATCGCGGAGCGCCTGGCCTGAGGTCACAAGCCGGTCAGGTCCAGCGCCTCCTCCACCACGTCCGCCATCACGTCGAAGTGCGCCGTCGCGTCCGGCTCGGGCGCCAGCGGATCGAGGCCCCGGCGGGCTCTCAGCGCGTCGATCAACGCGCGCCGCACGGGCTCGCCGTCGAGCAGGCCGTGCACGTACGTCCCGGCGACGAGGCCGGCGACCTCGCCGTCGTCGCCCACGAGCGGCGAGGCGCTCGGGGTGCGGCCGAGGTGGATCTCGTAGCCGTCGACGGGGAGACCGGCGGGGAGGAGCCACCGCCCGGTCGTGGCCGCCCGCGTGGGGCGCACGAGCTTCTCGTCCGCGTAGGTGGTCTCGCCCGCGAGCAGCCCGATCCCGTCGACGTCGCCGACGCGCGCGCCCAGCATCTGCCAGCCGCCGCAGAGGCCGAGCACCGGCACGCGCCCGGCGAGCGCGCGCACCACCCGGTCGAGCCCGCGCGCGCGCATCCACCCGAGGTCCGCGACCGTGTCGCGCGAGCCCGGGATCACGAGCAGGTCGGGGTTGCCGACGCGCTCCGGGTGGTCCTCCCAGCGCACGCCCACGCCCCGCTCGCGGGCGAGCGCGCCGAGGTCGGTGGCGTTCGCGAGCGTCGGCAGGCGCAGGACGCAGACGTCGAGGGTGCCTGCGCTCGTCGCGAGCGAGGCGGCGTCCTCCTCGTCGAGGTGCACGTCCGCGCGCAGGGGGACGACGCCGCGCACGGGCACGCCCGTCCGCGCCGTCAGGGCGTCCAGGCCCGGGCGCAGCACGGCGGCATCGCCCCGGAAGCGGTTCACCACGAACCCGGCGACGCGCGCGCGGTCGGGCTCGCCGAGGAGCGCCCAGGTGCCGTAGAGCGCCGCGAAGACGCCGCCCCGCTCGATGTCGCCGACGAGGAGCACGCGCGCGTCGGCGTGGCGGGCCATCGCCATGTTCGCCATGTCCTCGCGCAGGTTGATCTCCGCGGGCGAGCCCGCGCCCTCCACGACCACGAGCTCGGCGTCGAGGCGCGCGTACGCGGCGGTGGCGACGGCCCAGAGCTCGTCGCGTCGCGCGCGGTACTCGGCGGCGGAGAGCACCCCGACCGACCGACCGCCGACCACCACGTCCACGCCGTCGCGCGTCGGCTTGAGCAGGAGCGGGTTCATGTCGACGTGCGGCGCGAGGCCCGCCGCGCGGGCCTGGACGGCCTGGGCGCGCCCGATCTCGCCCCAGCCGTCGGGGCCCTCGGCGGGCGCGGCGTTGTTGCTCATGTTCCACGCCTTGAACGGCGCGACGGCGACGCCGCGGCGAGCGTAGAGCCGGCACAGCGCCGCACAGAGCCAGGACTTCCCGACCCCGCTCGCCGTCCCCTGCACCATCAGGGCGCGGGGCACTACCGCGCGATCGCCTTCTGCAGCGCCGCGAACGCCTCGGGCGGGAGGTACGCGCTCACGTCGCCGCCGTTGAAGGCGATCTCCTTGATCAGCGAGCTGGACACGAAGATGTAGCGGGGATCGGTCAGCAGGAACACCGTCTGCACGTCGGGCGCCATCGACATGTTGGCGAGCCCGGTCTGGAACTCGAACTCGAAGTCGGTCACGGCGCGCAGGCCGCGGAGGATCGCGCCCGCGCCGATGCGGTGGCAGTAGTCCACCAGCAGGCCCTCGAACGTGTCGACGCGCACGCGCGGCAGCTCGGCGGTGACCTCGCGCAGCACGCCCAGCCGAACGTCGAGCGGGAGCGTGCGCTGCTTGCGGACGTTGTGCCCGACGGCGACGACGACCTCGTCGAACAGGGTCGTGCCTCGCCGGATGACGTCGAGGTGCCCGAGCGTGACGGGGTCGAAGCTGCCGGCGTAGACGGCGACGCTGGTCAACGCTTCTTCCACCAGCCCGACGGCTGGTCGCCGTAGAAGCGGTCGAGCAGGTCGCGGAAGCGGTCCTGCTCGCGGAGCTCGGCGAGGGCGGGGTCCACGCGGATGTCCTGTCGGAATTCGATGTTGTGCAACGTATCGAGCTTGCGCATCGCGACGAGGGACTTGCGCAGGAAGTGGTAGGCGCGCTCCTGCTTGCCCATCGCCGCGTAGATCTTCGCCCGGTGCAGGTCCGCGTACGGGTCGTCGGGCGTGAGCACCTCGAGCTTCTTCATGATCGCCAGCGCCTCGTCGTAGCGCCCCTGGTGCGCGAGGCACACGGCGAGGTTGTTGAGCGCGTGGTCGTCGTCGGGCGAGAGATCGAGCGCGAGGCGGTACAGCGACTCCTCCTTCACGAAGTCGCCCTCGCGCTTGTAGACGAGCGCGAGGTTGTTCCACCCGGCGGGGTTGTCCGGGTAGAGGCGCGTGAAGTGGTCGTAGGTGCGCTTCGCCGCGGCGAAGTCCATCGCGAGGTACTCGTAGTACGCGCGGACGGAGAGGCCGTAGGGGTCGTCGGGGTCGAGCCGGAGGATCTGGCGCGCGACGCGGAGCTGCTTCTCGATCTCCGCGGCGTCCTTGCGGGCGTCCTGCGTGTCGTACCAGTCGGAGAGGCCCCACCCCTCGGTGACGTGGACGGCGACCTGCGGCTGGTCGGCCGCGGCGTCGTCGAGCGGCTCCTCCGCGGGAGGCGCGGGCACGGGATCCGCCTCGGTGGGGCCCGCGACCGGCTCGGGCGCGGCCTCCTGCTCCACCCGCTTCTCCTCCTCCTTCGGATCGCCGTCGCGGACCGAGTCGCCGACGTTCTTCCCGCCGCCCATGTGGTCGAGCGGGCCCGCGTGCCCGGGCTGGAGGTAGTAGTTCTTGATCTCCTCGCCGGACTTCGGTCGCTCGGCCTCGTCGGCGAGCCGTCCCCGCTCGGCGCCGTCGTGGTCGCCGCGGAGGAGGCGCGCGAGGTACTCGGGCGTGGGCTCGAGGCCGCTCGAGTCGCCGGCGAGGCACTCCTCGGGGACCGGGAGCCCGAGGCGCGCGAGCCACTCGCACGGCAGGTTCGCGTACAGGAACCACACCTGCATACCCGCGACCGACACCATCAGCATCAGCACGGGCAGCACCATGTCGGCTGCGCCCCAGGCGAAGCGCGGGAGCCAGCGGCGCGGCACCACCCGGATCTCCGCCTCGAGCTCGCCGTGGCGGACGGTGACGGGCTCGGCGCCCGCCTTCATCGCGACGTTCGGGCCCTCGACGACCCAGGCGCCGCCCTCCTCGCGGGCCTCGAGCGACAGCGGCAGGTCGGGCGCGAGGTCCTTCCCTTCCGCGGCCGTGCGGGTGCCGAGCGGGCGACCCCGGAAGCGGAACGTCAGCTGGAGCGCGGAGCGCCGCATCACTCCACAACGTAGCCGCGGGGCGGCGCGTTACGCACTCCGGCGATGTCCACGGCCGCGGTCGTCATCATCGGCAACGAGATCCTCACCGGCAAGTTCGCCGACGAGAACGCCCCGTTCCTCGTCCGCCGCCTGCGCGAGCTCGGCGTCGATCTGGGGCGAATCGTCGTGATCCCGGACGTCCACGACACGATCGTGTCGGAGGTGCGGGCCGCGTCCGCCGCGTTCGACCACGTGTTCACGACCGGCGGCGTGGGGCCCACGCACGACGACTGCACCCTGCCCGCCGTCGCCGCCGCGTTCGGGCGCCCCCTCGTCCGGCACCCCGTGCTCGCCCGCATCCTCGAGGAGAAGCTCGCGGATCGCATGAGCGAGGCCGCGTACCGCATGGCCGACATCCCCGAGGGCGCCGAGCTCTGGTGGGACGGCAACGTGATCTACCCGCTCATCGTGATGCGGAACGTCGTGATCTTCCCGGGCGTGCCCGCGCTGGTGCGGCTGAAGTTCGAGGCCGTCGCCCACCGCTTCGGCGGCGTCCCGGTGGGCACGCGGCGGATCGTGACCGAGCTCGGCGAGCCCCAGATCGCCGACACGCTCACCGAGGCCGCGGAGCGGTGGCCCACCGTCGCGATCGGCAGCTACCCGCGCTTCGAGACCACGCCCCACACCGTGATCGTCACGATGGAGGGGCGAGACCCCGAGGCGCTCGAGGCCTGCGACGCGTGGCTCCGGGCGCGCGTCCCAGCGCGATCGTCCGCCGAGCCAGCGTAGAGAGCGCCATCCCGTCGAGCTCGGCCTCCGCGACCCAGCGCAGGTCCTCGGCGAGCACGGGCTCGCCGACGGCGGCGTAGACGGTGGTGTGCAGCCGCAGGTGCGTGAAGACGTGGGTGACGGTGCCGAGCGGACGGGCGTCGGAGACGCGCACGCGCCCGGCGAGCGCGGCGGCGAGGTCGTCGCCCATGCCGCCCGGCAGCTCCCACAGGCCGGCGAGGAGCCCGGTGGGCGGGCGGCGGGCGAGCAGCACGCGCCCGGCGTCGCGGATCAGGGCGGCGACGGCGATCGCCTCGGGGGTGGTCTTCTTCGGCGGCGGCGCCGGGTAGCGCTCCGGGGCGTCGGCCCCCCGACAGCTCGCGCGCACCGGGCAGATCAGGCACCCCGGGCGCTGCGGCGCACACACGGTGGCGCCGAGCTCCATGAGGGCCTGGTTGAAGTCGCCGGCCTCGCCGCGCGGGAGGAGGTCGCGCGCGGTGGCCCAGAGCCACGCCTTCGCCGGGCGGGCGTCGGCGTGCTGGCGGGCGAGCACGCGCTCGACGTTGCCGTCCACGACGGGCTCGTCGAGGCCCAGCGCGATGCTGGCGATCGCGCCGGCGGTGTAGGGCCCCACGCCGGGGAGCGCGCGCAGCCCGGCGGCGTCGCGCGGGAAGCCTCCCGCCGCGGCGATCGCCTTCGCGCAGGCGTGCAGGTTGCGGGCGCGGGAGTAGTAGCCGAGGCCGCTCCAGCGCTCGAGCACGCGCTCGAGCGGGGCGGCGGCGAGCGCGTCGACGGTGGGGAAGTCGCGGAGGAAGCGCTCGAAGTACGGGATGACCGTGTCGACGCGCGTCTGCTGGAGCATGATCTCGGAGACGAGCGTGCGGTACGGCGACACCTCGTCGCGCCAGGGCATGCGGCGGCGGTGGGCGCGGTACCAGGCGAGGAGCGCGGGGACGTTCACGGCTTCTGCGTCACCCAGATCTGCTCGGCCGGCCAGCGGCGGGCCCAGCGCAGGGGCGCGAAGTTCGCGTAGGTGGTGCGGCTCCCCTCGCCGGGGCGGAGCTCCACGAGGTCGACGAGGACGAGGCCGGCGGCGCGGAAGAGGCGGATCCACTCGCCGTAGGGGCGCGAAAACGCGACCTCCTCGCCGTCCTCGTAGCGGCCGGAGCCGAAGTAGTCGTTGCGGAGGCGCTCGCTGACGGACTGGCCGTCCCAGCAGGCCTCCACGAAGGGCGTCGTCGTGTTGAAGACGAAACGCCCGCCCGGCCGGAGCACCCGCGCGACCTCCGCGAGCATCGGCGCCGCCTCGGTGAAGTTGGGGGCGCCGTGGTCGGCGAGCACGAGGTCGAAGGAGGCGGCGTCGAACGGGAGCGCCTCCGCGTCGCCGGCGACGAGGCGGACGTCGGTGCCCGCGCAGTTGTCGCGCGCGTGGCGGAGCTGACCCTCGGACACGTCGAGCCCGGTCACGCGCGCGCCCATGCGGGCGAGCTTCACGGACCACTGCGCCGCGCCGCAGCCGAGCTCGAGCACGTCGAGGCCGCGGACGTCGCCGAGCACGCCGACCTCGCGCTCGGGGATCTGGAACGCGCCCCAGCCCGGCTCCCCGCTCGAGAGCTGCGCGCCGTGCGCGCGCTGGTAGTCGTCCGCGATGCGGTCCCAGTGGCGGCGGTTGCGGGAGACGTGGTCGGACACGAGGAGGCTAAAGGCTACAGGCTACAGGCTTCGGGCTGCGGGGTGCGGGCTGCGGGGTGCGGGCGACCGGCTGCGTTCGACGCGCGTGCCTGGCGTGCACGACCCGCCAACCTGACGCTCAGGTCCCCCCGTGGCGCGCGCCGGGCGTGCACGACCCGCCCACCTGACGCTCAGGTCCCCCGGCTGCGCGCGCCGGGCGTGCACGACCCACCCACCTGACGCACAGGTCCCCCCGTGGCGCGCGCCCGGCGTCGCGGCGCCGTAAGGCCTTCGGCGACAGCGGAGCGGTCATGGACGGGGGACCTGCCAAGCAGGGGGGCCCTCCGTGACCGCTGGGCGGTCATGGACGGGGGACCTGCCAAGCAGGGGGGCCCTCCGTGACCGCGGGGCGGTCATGGAGGGGGGACCTGCCAAGCAGGGGGGCCCTCCGTGACCGCGGGGCGGTCATGGACGGGGGACCTGCTCGGCAGGGGGTGCCTCGGTGACCGCGGGGCGGGGCTCGCCGCGCACATCCCCCCCACCTGACGCTCAGGTCCCCCCGTTGTGCACGCCTGGCGTGCACGACCCGCCCACCTGACGCTCAGGTCTGCTGGTTCCGGAAACTCCGCCTCGCGCGTTCCGGAAAATCTGTCCGCTTCGTGCTCGTCACCCGCGGACGGCTTGTCGTCCAGAGCGAGGTGCCGCGTGCGGACGCTCGGCCCGTCCATGAGCA
>JBMOQZ010000378.1:0-5314 GCA_049322475.1 Myxococcota bacterium
AGACTCAGTCTCGCACGACATGAACATGAGCTTATGATCGGGGACGACCACTCGCTCCTGGCCAAGAGCGTTAGCGGCGCTTGACAGCACAGCCGCCTCAAACCCGCCAATCTCCTTCCACGCAACCTTAAACGGCGAGAACGAATACTCCCCGACGTTCCAGATGGCCCACGGCGCCCCCATTCCCTTCCCGTACCTCTTGTAACTTGCTCGTTCCTCCAGCCCCAAGCGGCAGCCAGAACCGGACTTGCAATCCCCGGTGCACGCTGACTTGAGGTACTTGGAGAGGTACCCGTACGCGAGAGGGAACCGGTCCTTCATCTGTGCTGCAGGAAACGCGGCCATGCACTTGGCCTTATCGCTATCCTTCGTTGGATGGGGCAGGAGGATCCACGTCGACGGTCCCGAGAAGTTGAAGCGCGTGACTTCTTTCCCCTTCGCCATGGGATACAGAATGTCCGCCTCTATCTCCAACGTTTCCTGGGGAACCTGGTGCCCCTGTGCAGACAGGTTGTTCGTCACACGCAGGACTTTGTTCCGCTTGTCCGCACCTTCGACCTTGAACCAGTAGATGTTGTTGAAGTCGGGTGTCGTTCCCTTTCGCGCCGGCACACCCTTGCCGCCCATGACACTCCGCAGGAGGTCGAGGCGACCCTCGGGTGCCGTCAGCCACGGGCCGTCTGCCTTGTCTGCCGGTTCCGCCTCGTGAACGTCGATTCGGGAACGATCCAGAACCTCGGCGAGACTAAGTCGCATCGACAACCGAACGCGCGTTCCGTTCCTTCGCCAGACCCTGTAGAGCACGGGATAGCTCGTCTCCCGGCCCTTTGTCAGGAAGATCGCAGCAGTCCGATTCTGTGCGTCCTCAAAGGGGCGAAGGGCTACCATGTCGTCGACTGAAGTGACATTCAGCGCGGTCTTGTCGGGAAGACGGAAGCGGCGGAAACCATCCGACGATCGGGTCTTGAACACGGTCTGAGTAATGAGGTAGCCGAGCCGACCCTGTGGCTTCAACCAGCGATCGGCCGCGGCGTACAGCAGAACGGTCGAGATGTCGCTCTCGATCCCCCCAACCCAGGCGTCGTCACTGAACAGATCGTAGTGGTCGCACACGCTCTTGACGCGTTCTCTGTAGGCCGTTGGCAGGTTGCTCCATTTCACCCATGCTGGATTGCCTACAACAAAGTCGAATTGGCCGACCTGCAGTGCGGCGAATCTGTCTGCGACGATGCGGGAAAAGAGAGTCCTCCCCTCCTTCTCCTGCAGAAGCCAGGATTTGCGGCCAGCCTGAGTGGTCTTGCCATTGCCCGCGCTGGGCAGTTGCGACTCGATCGCTGAGGCCATGCTCTTGGACCCTGGAGCGGCTTTGACCGCCAGGTCCAGCCCCTCTCCTGAGAGCCGGTAATGGTAGGTCAGCTCCTGACCACGTCGCGCCGGACAATCGAGCGCGTCGGCAAGGTAGATGGGAAGACGAACTGGTTCGTCCAGAATCGTGCCTTGGATCGCGAGCGCGAGCACCAAATTGGTGCTGGGGGCCTCCCTCTGTGGCGTTGACTTGGCCTCCTTGCGTGGCGCGCGGCGACGGCCTGCTTCTGGTTCCAGGAAGGGCGCAGACCGTGGCTCTGGTTCCTCTGGAGCTGGTTCCGGAAGCAGCGCGGCCCCGGTGAAGGCCGGGGCCGCGGCAGGCCGGACGAGCGGGAGCGCGGTCAGGCGGTGAGGACGCGCTCGCTGACCACGATCTGGACGTGGTCCTTGGTGACGGCGGAGGCCTTGGCGATGAAGGCGGCGTAGAGGGCCTGGCTGCACAGGTCGTCGATCGTGCGCAGGCTGCCGCCGGCCTCAGCGAGAACGGCCTCGACGGCGGCGGGCTCGAAGATGTCGGGGTTGCCTCCGGCGACGCGGACGCGGTGGACCACGTAGCGGCGGCCTTCCTCCTCGCCGATGGCGGGCATGCGGTAGGTCATGCGCAGGCGCTGCACGAAGGCGTCGAAGCAGGGTTTCTTGAGCCGGCGGGTCAGGTCCGTGCCGCCGACGAGCATGAGCGTGAGGCCCGGCCAGCTCTGCCCGAGGAGCGGGTTCGTGAGCAGGCGCAGGCTGTCGAGCATCTCGTCCGTGAGCATCTGCGCCTCGTCGACGTAGAGGATCGGGTGCCGCAGGCCCTTCTCGCCCTTCTCCGCCTTCTCGGCGGTCGTGGCCAGGGCGACGCGGACCTGCTCGGCCAGCTCGCCGAAGAAGTAGGCGGGCTCGAGGCCGAGGCCGATCGCGAGGCTGCGGTAGAAGCTGCGCAGCTTGAGCCGCGGGTCGGGGACCTCGATCACCTGGTAGGCGCGCCTGTCGAGCTGCGTGAGGGCGGCGCGCGTCGTCGTCGACTTGCCCGCGCCCGAGGGGCCGACGATCAGGCTCGGCAGCCGGTCGTGGACGGCGATCTGCAGCCTGGCGAGGAGCTCCTGGTGGCCGCGGGTCTGGAACAGCTCGCGGTGGTCGGGCACGGGCGTGAAGGGCTTTCGCTTGAAGCTGAAGTGTTTCATGTACACGGGGGCGGTTCCTCCTGGGTGGTCGGTGGTTCGAGGTCTCGCGGCTCGTCGAAGAGCGCGCGGAAGGAGACGCCGGGCGCGGCCTCGGCGCTGGTGCGCCGCTCGCGGCGCTCGGTGTGGCTGCGCACGCGGTAGAGCGGGCAGGGGTGACGCGCGCCGTCCTCGTCCTCGATCCAGATCGTCGACGTGTCGAGGAGGTCGTAGCGCACGGTGACCGTGTAGGGCGTCGCGCGGCGGTGCGAGGCCGGCGCCTCGTACTTCTGCCCGTGGAGACGGATCGCGCCGAGCTTGTCGATCTGGGACTGCTTCTCGCCACGGAACGCCCAGCGCAGCTCCTCCTCGCCGGGGAGGCGCGCGTTGCCGTCGATCCGCGCCCAGCGCGAGCGCGGCGTCTCGCCGGTCTGGCTGTGGACGTCGTCCGCGTACTCCTCGCGCCAGCGCTCGTGCTGCGAGGTCGCCGCCTCGACCGTGTCCACGGGCGCGCGGCGGAGATCCTCGAGGAGCGTGTCCTCGGCGTTCTGGTGGAGGCGCTCGATCTTGCCGTGGCCGGGCGCGTGGCCGGCGGTGCCGAAGATCACCTGCCCGCCGAGGCGCGGCAGGCCGCCGGTGAGGATCGCAGACTTGTGGATCGTGGCCTGGTCCACGTAGAGGATCTCCGGGCAGCCGTAGCGGGCGATCGCGGGCACGAGGAAGGCGAGGAGGTCGACGACGCGCAGGCGCTCGACGAAGCCGCCGCCGACGACCAGGCGCGAGTGGTCGTCGATCAGGTTCACGAGCTGGAGGTGGACCGGCTGCTCGCGGTGCGGCCCGGCGGCGAGCCAGATCGACGGAGTCGAGTCGACCTGCCACACGGCGTTGGGGAAGTCGGCCTCCCAGCTCGACAGGAGCCAGTCGACGTCGGGCAGCGGCCGCTGGTCGCGCGCGACGATCCGCCGCCGCTTGTCACGGCGGTCGTAGCCCGCCTGCAGAAACGCCCGCGCCAGCGTCCTGCGGGCCGTGTGTTCCCGATCCGGGTGGTCGATCCGCCGCAGGATCGAGCGCGCGCTGAAGCGCGGCGAGCCCTCGCGCAGGGCGATCGCCTGGGCCAGGAGCTCCGGCGGGATCTTCCGCGACTTGCCCCGGTCCTTGCGGGCCTTCGGCTGGAGCGCCTCCAGCCGGTCGCCGGTCGCCGTCTGGTAGAGCCTCAGCCAGCGCTGGATCGTCCGCTTCGAGAGCGGCGGCGCCGCTCGCCCGTCCGGCGGGCGCGGCGGGTCCTTCAGGATCTGCGCCAGGCGCCGGGCGCGCTCCTTCCGGTCGAGCTGCGCCGACAGGAGCGGGGCGATCACCAGGAAGCGGTAGAGCGCCTCCTCCCGGCGCTCGCGCTCGTGCTTCCGCGTCATGCTTGAAGGCCTCCAGTTCGTGGGCGAGGTCGTCGAGGCGGCGCTCGAGGCGCAGGACGGCGCCCGGCGCGGCCTCGCGGTCCGCTGCGGTCATGCCCGCGCGGGCCCGCGAGAGGGCGCGCGCGAGGTCCATGGCCTTCGTCGACAGGTCCTCGACGAGGTCGGTGATCGGCATGGGCGAGGACGAGGGCGCCGTCCTGCCGGGTCGCGCGAGAACTGCGGCGGGGTGCGCGAGGGCGTCGAGGCGCTCCTCGGGCGTGCGCTCGGGGGCGGCGAGGTATCGGGCGAGGCGGCCCGCCGCGTGGGCTGAGAGCGCGTGCACGCGCGCGGCCTCGCGCAGCCGCTCCTGGAGCGCCCGCGGCGCGGCGGCGAGCTCGCCGGCGAGCCTGGGCTCGAGCTCGCCGCGCTCGAGCTCGACGTGGAGCGCCGCGCACAGCCGGCCGAGCAGCTCGAGGCGCGCGTGCACCCACGCGGTCGGGCGGCCGAGCGCGGCGGCGATCGTCGTCGGGTGGTCGCCGCGGTCGAGGAGGAAGCGGACCAGCCGCGCCTCCTCGAGCGGGCTCATGGTTCGCCGCGCGGAGTTGAGCGTGAGGCGCAGCCGGGCTGCCGCGCGGTCGTCGAGCTCGAGCACGACCGCCCGCACCTCGCGCCAGCCCAGCGCGTCGACGGCCTGGTGGCGGAGGTGGCCGTCGATCAGCTCGAAGGTCCCGACGTCGAGCGGCCGCACGACGAGCGGGCAGCGGAGGCCGACGGCGCGGACGCTCGACGTGAGCTCGTCGACGCGCGCCGGGTCGCGGAAGACGGGCGTCGGCGGCGCGACGATCCGGCCGACCTCGAGCAGGACGCCGGCGCTCATGGCCCGAGCCCGAGCCGCGCCAGGATCGCGGCGACCGACTGCGCCTCGCCGCCCCGCGGCTCCTCGCGGGCCGGCGCGACGGGCAGGACCTGCCACACGCCGTCGGGCGTGCCCGTCCGCCAGGGGCGGTGCGCGATCAGGCCCAGCGCGAGCAGCCGCGCCAGCGCGCGGTCGAGCGCCTCGCGCGAGAGGCCGAGCACGAGCGCCATGCGGTCGCGGCCGTAGAACGAGCTGCCCTGCCGGTCGGCGACGAGCGCCAGGAACGCGAGCGCCGCGGTCGCCTCCGGGCCGGCGCGGCCGAGCCAGCCGTCGCGCACGAGGCGCGCGTCGAGCCAGCCGAAGGGCCCGGTCGGGCGGCGCACGAGCTCGGGGCGTGGTGGGGCCGCGCGCGGACGCGCCATGAAGACCTCTCCGTCCGGACGAGCCCTCTCCGCACGCGCACGGCGCGTCGGAGGCAACTCGAAGAAGATCAAGTCGCAGAAGATCGACCCGCGACACGGAGAACATCTACGAGGTCACGATCTGCCCGTCCATCCCGGCTTCAT
>JBMOQZ010000379.1:0-49051 GCA_049322475.1 Myxococcota bacterium
AGTCGGTCGCGTCCGCGACGTAGCCGCCGGGCGCCGCGCACGCGGTCGTCGTGCTGGCGGCGTCGCCGAGGCCGTCGGCGTCGGCGTCGGCGTACCAGGTGGCGCCGGTCGTGACGCTGCCGTCGGCGTCGTCGCAGTCGGTCGCGTCGGCGACGTAGCCGCCCGGCTGCGTACACGCGTCCGTGGGGCTGGCCGCGTCGCCGAAGCCGTCCGTGTCGGCGTCGGCGTACCAGGTGGAGGGACCGCCCACGCCGCCGTCGGCGTCGTCGCAGTCGGTGTCGTCGGCGACGAACCCGCTCGGCTGGGAGCACGCGTCCGTCGTCACGGCGGCGTCGCCGTAGCCGTCGCCGTCGCCGTCGGCGTGCCAGGTCACGAGGTCGACCGCGCCGTCGTCGATCGCGGCGTCGCAGTCGTTGTCGAGCCCGTCGCAGACCTCGGTGGCGCCGGGGTACGAGAGCAGGTCGGCGTCGTCGCAGTCGGTGTCGTCGGCGACGTGGCCGCCGGGCGCCGAGCACGCGTCCGTCGGCGTGGCCGCGTCCCCGAAGCCGTCGCCGTCGCCGTCGGCGTACCAGGTGGCGCCCGTCGTGACGCTGCCGTCGGCGTCGTCGCAGTCGGTGGCGTCGCCGACGTAGCCGCTGGGCTGCGCACACGCGTCCGTCGTGTTCGCCGCGTCGCCGAAGCCGTCGCCGTCGGCGTCGGCGTACCAGGTGGACGGGCCGCCCACGCCGGCGTCCGCGTCGTCGCAGTCGGTGTCGTCGGCGACGTGGCCGCTGGGCTGCGAGCAGGCGTCCGTCGTGCTCGCCGCGTCGCCGAGGCCGTCGCCGTCGGCGTCCGCGTACCAGGTGACCGAGACGGTGTCGTCGTCGATCGCGGCGTCGCAGTCGTTGTCGAGGCCGTCGCAGAGCTCGGGGGCCGCGGGGTAGGCGAGGGCGTCGGCGTCGTCGCAGTCGGTGTCGTCGGCGACGTAGCCGCCCGGCGCGGCGCAGGCCTCCGCCGTGGTGGCGGCGTCGCCGAACGTGTCGCCGTCGGCGTCGGCGAACCAGGTGGCGAGGCCGCCGACGGAGGCGTCGGCGTCGTCGCAGTCGGTGGCGTCGGCGACGTGGCCGCTCGGGGCGTCGCACCCGAGCGCGGTCGTGGCGGCGTCGCCGAAGCCGTCGCCGTCGGCGTCGGCGTACCAGGCGAGCGCGTCGGCGGCGTCGTCGTCCGCCACCCCGTCGCAGTCGTCGTCGAGGCCGTTGCAGGTCTCGGTGCCGGCGGGCGAGACGGCGGCGTCGGCGTCGTCGCAGTCGGCGGCGTCGAGCACGTAGCCGGACACGACGGCGCAGGAGTCGGTCGTGGTGGCCGGGTCGCCGTACGTGTCGCCGTCGGCGTCGGCGTACCAGGTCACGGTCACGGTGTCGTCGTCGATCGCGGCGTCGCAGTCGTTGTCGAGGCCGTCGCAGAGCTCGGGGGCCGAGGGGTACGCGAGCGCGTCGGCGTCGTCGCAGTCCGTGTCGTCGGCGACGAAGCCGGCGGGGGCGTCGCAGGCGTCGGTCGAGGTGGCGGCGTCGCCGAAGCCGTCGAGATCGGCGTCGGCGAACCAGGCCGTCGCGTCGCCCGCGCCGGTGTCGGTGGAGCCGTCGCAGTCGTTGTCGAGGCCGTCGCAGATCTCGGCGTCGTCGGGCGAGATCGAGCCGGTCGTGTCGTCGCAGTCGCGCGCGTCGGCGACGTAGCCGTCGGGCTGCGCGCAGTTCGCGGCGGGGATGGCGGGGTCGCCGAAGCCGTCGCCGTCGCCGTCGGCGTAGTACACGGTCCCCGAGCCGACGGAAGCGTCGGTGTCGTCGCAGTCGGTGGGGTCGGCGACCCAGCCGGGGGGCTGCTCGCACGCGAGCGTGGAGGTGACGGCGTCGCCGAAGCCGTCGGCGTCGGCGTCGGCGTACCAGGTCGGCACGTCGACCGCGTCCTCGTCGGTCTCGCCGTCGCAGTCGTCGTCGGCCGCGTTGCAGGTCTCGGCGGCGCCGGGCGAGACGAGCCCGTCGAGGTCGTCGCAGTCGGTGCCGTCGGCGACCCACCCGGCCGGCGCCTCGCAGGCGGCGGTGGCGCTGGCGGGGTCGCCGAAGCCGTCGCCGTCGAGGTCGGCGTGCCAGAGGGGGGCGTCGGTCGCGTCCTCGTCGGTCTCGCCGTCGCAGTCGTCGTCGAGGTCGTTGCAGGTCTCCTCGGCGACGGGGCTGCGGGTCGTCGTGAAGTCGTCGCAGTCGCCCCCGTCGGCGACGAACCCGGGGGGCGCGTCGCACGCGGCCGTCACCACGCCGTCGACGCCGTAGCCGTCGCCGTCGCCGTCGCCGTACCAGGTCGCCGCGTCGGCGGCCTCCTCGTCGGTGTAGCCGTCGCAGTCGTTGTCGGCGTCGTCACACACCTCGTTCCCGCCCAGCACCGCGCTCGGGTTCTCGTCGTCGCAGTCGTCGCCGCCGCAGGTGGCGTCCTCGGCGAGGTCGCCGTCGAGGTCGCAGCCGATCGTGAAGTACACGGGGACCGTCGCCTCCGTCGCGCGCCAGTCGGCGGGGTCGTTCCAGTCGGAGGACACGTCGACGAGCTTGCCGATCTGCAGGACGAGCTCGACCTTGAACTCGCCGTCGTCCCAGAGGGTGCGATCGGCGGCGAGCGACACCTCGAAGGAGAGCGAGCCCTCCGACGACACGAGCGTGAAGTCCTCGACGTCGCCGATCTCGACGGCGTCGGCGCCGTCGCCGCGGACCTCGAGCACGCTGACGCGGAGTTCGTCGTTGTTGGGGTTGAGGACGGAGAGCGTGGCGGAGGGCGTGACGGGGTCGCTCCACGCCACCGTCCCGAAGTCGAGCGCCTCGCGCGACAGGATGTAGTCGACCTTGTCGTCGGCGCCTCCGCAGCCGGCCGTCCCGAGCGGCGCGAAGAGCGCGAGCGCGACGACGGCGCGCGCGGTTCGGGACGGGGTGGACACGGGTGTCATCGGAGCTCCGGCTGTGTGACACACGCTATTGCGGGTCGGCGCGGCGCCCTTCCGTCGTGCGGGGGACGGGCATCGTGCGGACGACGTCGGTCTCGCGTAAGCTCCCGCGCATGAAGACCCTCGCGATCCTGCCGATCCTCGCGCTGTTGGGCTGCCCTCCCGCCGAGGAGCCGCCGAAGGACACCGAGGACACCGACACCACGCCGCCGGACACCGACACCGACGACTCGGGCGACACCGGCACGCCCGCCGTCGACGAGGACCGCGACGGGTGGGACTCCGATGTCGACTGCGACGACAACGACTACCGCGTCTACCCCAACGCCCCCGAGGCGTGCGACGCCCTCGACAACGACTGCGACGGCTTCGTCGACGAGGACTACGACGCCGACGCCGACGGTCACCTCGACGCCGCCCTCTGCGAGGACGTCGCCGGCGACGACTGCGACGACGCCGACGGCGCCACCTACCCGGGGGCGCAGGAGGTCCCGTACGACGGCGTCGACCAGGACTGCGACGGCGCCGATCTGCTCGACGCCGACGGCGACGGGTACACCTACACGCTGGATTGCGACGACGAGAACGCCGACGTCAGCCCGGCCGACGCCGAGGTCCCCAAGAACGGGCTCGACGACGACTGCGTGGACGGCGACGACACCGACGCCGACCTCGACGGCTACGGCGACGTGGACTGGGGGGGCGACGACTGCGACGACGCCGACGCCTCCGTCCACCCCGACGGCGTCGACTGGTACGACGACGGCGTCGACGGCGACTGCGACGGCAGCGACGGCGGCTCCGGCCTCGTCGAGGACGTGGGGGTCACGATCTCCGGCGACTCGGGCGAGCAGGACCTCGTCGGCGAGACCGTCACCGTCTGCGATCTGGACGGCGACGGCTGGAACGACCTGATCGTCACCGCCCCCTTCGGTGACAGCTACGTGGGCCAGATCGGCGTCTGGTACGGCGACGGCTCCGCGAGCTGGGTGCGCGGGATGGCCATCGGCGACGCCGACACGCTGATCACCGGCGTCGACCAATTCATGGGCTTCGGCGCCGTGTGCGACGACGTCGACGGCGACGGCGCGATGGACCTCGTGTCCTCGCGCGGCGAGATCCACTACACCCGCGCCTACGACACCGACTGGGCGCTCCTCGTCTGGTACGGCGACGGCACGCGCTGGGGGCCCGCGATGTCGGACGCCACGGCGGTGGAGCTGCCCTATCGACTGGGTGTCACGAACGGGTTGTCGACCGTGTACAGCCTCTCGTTCGACGCCGGCGACCTCGACGGCGACGGCGCCGCCGAGCTCGTGGTGGTGATGGGCGCGAGCGAGGAGATGACCGAGGAGGACGACACCGTCTGGATCGTGGGCGGCGGTCGTCACGTCGACGGCACCGGCCTCGACGAGCTCGTCTCCGCGCGGCTGACCCCGGACTCGGCGGGCGCGGTGTCGCGCGTCCAGGCCGACGAGGACGGCCTCTTCGTCGGCGAGGGCGGCTACGCCGACACCGGCGACACCGGCTACCCGGGCCGCGCCGCGTGGGCGACGAACCCCGACGGCGACGCCGAGCTCGCCGACGTCACGTGGGCCACGCTGGAGGGCAGCGACGACCTCGCCTTCGGCTGGGACCTCGCCCGCGGCGACTTCGACGGCGACGGGCTCGAGGACGCGGCGATCGCCGCGCTCCAGGACTCGTCCGTCGCGACGTACGGGGGCGGGTTGTACGCGTACTCCGACCTCACCGGCACGCTCACGGGCGTCGGCGTCGACGGTCCCGGCGTCGCCGGCGGCCACGTCATGGGCGAGACCGAGTCCGGCTACTTCGCGTTCGAGATCGAGCCGACCGACGACCTCGACGGCGACGGCGCGGACGACCTCCTCGTGGCGGAGCTCTACGGCGCGTCGGGCAACGGCCGCGTCTACCTGCTCGCCGGCGACGCCCTGTTCGTCCACGGCGATCCCGACGACGCCGCGCTCGCGATGTGGGACGGCGAGGCGGCCGACTCGCTGCTGGGCAACGCGCTCGCCGCCGGCGATCTCGACGGCGACGGGCTCTCCGACCTCGTCATGGGCGCGTACGGGCACATGGACGACGGCGCGACCGCCAGCGGCCGCGTCTACGTGTTGCTCACCGGACGGTGATCGGCGGGCAAGTACGCCGGGTGACGGGGCCCCGCTCAGGACGCGGCGTCGCGACTCCTGGCCCGCGCGGGCACCTGGTCCGCGGGGGTCGCGGCCCCGAAGTACCAGCCCTGGGCCTGGCCGGCGCCGAGCTCCAGCAGGATGCCGACCTGGCCCTCCCGCTCGACCCCCTCGGCGACGATCCCGAGCCCGAGGTGCCGCGCGAGCGCGACGATCGCGCCGACGATGGCCCGCTCCTTCTCGCCGCACTCCATCTTCGCCACGAAGGAGCGGTCGATCTTCAGCACCTGCACCGGGAATCGCACGAGGTAGGACAGCGAGGACCAGCCGGTCCCGAAGTCGTCGAGCGCGACGGCGATGCCCCGCTCCCGCAGGCGCTGCAGCAGCTCCGCGGCGGTCTCGAGGCTGTTCATGAGCGCGTTCTCGGTGATCTCCACGTGCAGGGCCTCCGGGGGGAGGCCGTGCGCGGCCAGCGCGCGGTCGATGTCGCGGACGAACGCGTCGTCGCCGAGCTGCCGGGGCGACACGTTCACGCTCACCCACCACTCGAAGCCCTCCGCGCGCCAACACGCGAGCTGGCGCGCCACCTGCGCGAGGAGCGTCGCCCACACCGACCGGATGAGCCCGCACTCCTCCGCGACGGGCACGAACTCGCCGGGGGAGACCCAGCCGCGGCGGGGGTGGCGCCAGCGGGCGAGCGCCTCGAAGCCCTCGATCTCCCCCGTGGCGAGCGACACGATCGGCTGGTAGTGCGCCTCGATCTCGCCGCGCGCGAGCGCGTGGTGGAGGTCGGCCTCGATCTCGTGGACGTGGGCCGCGGCGGTGCCGTCGCTCGGCTCGAACACGCGGACCGTCGAGCGGCCGGCCGCCTTGGCCCGGTACATCGCCGCGTCGGCGTCGCGGAGCACGTCCTCGGCGGCGCGGTAGGTCGGGTAGCCCACGGCGACGCCGATGCTGGCGCGCACGAAGACCTCGTGCCCCGCGACGCGCGCGGGCGACGGCAGGGCCGCGAGGACACGGTTCGCGACGAGGCAGGCCTGATCGCGGGACGCGCCGGGGAGGAGGACGGCGAACTCGTCGCCGGCGATGCGCGCCGCGACGTCTCCCTGCCGCAGCGTGTGGCGCAGCGCGGCGGCGATGTGGACGAGCACGGCGTCGCCGACGTGGTGCCCGAGGCCGTCGTTGACCTGCTTGAAGCGGTCGACGTCGAGGAACAGCAGCGCCCAGGCGGCGGGGCCCGCGTCGAGGGTCGCCTGCAGCGTCTCGAGGAAACACCGCCGGTTCAGGAGGCCCGTGAGCGCGTCGGTGCGGCTCAGCGACACGAGCTTCGCCTCGGTGGACTTGCGGTCGCCGATGTCGGTGAGCGAGCCCGCGATGCGGATGGGGCGCCCGTCGTCGTCGTGGAAGGCCTGCCCGCGGGCGAGCACCCAACCCCAGGTCCCGTCGCGCCGGCGCACGCGGTGCTCCGCCGCGAGGGGCCCCGCCCCGCGCTGGATGTGCGCGAGCAGGGCGGACCGGACGGCCGGCGCGTCGTCCGGATGCACGCGGTCGAGCCACGCGTCGAGGCGGGGCGGGATCTCGTGCGGGGCGTAGCCGAGGAGCTCCTTCCAGCGGCTCGAGAAGTAGGCCTCCTCGGCGTCCACCTTCCAGTGCCAGAGCCCGTCGTTGGCGCCCAGCGCGGCGACCGCGAAGCGCTCCTCGCTCTCGCGGAGGGCGGCGGCGAGGCCGAGGCGCTCGGTGAGGTCGCGACGCACCCCCACGAAGTGGGTGACGTGACCCTGCGCGTCGCGGATGGGGGAGACGCAGAGGTCGGTCTCGATGGGCTCGCCCGTGCGGCGGCGGCTCACCACCCGGCCCGTCCAGGTCTCGCCCGCGGAAACCACGCGCCAGATGTCGTCGAGGTAGGCGTCGGAGTGCGCGGCGCTGCGCAAGAGCTGCCGCGGGGTGCGCCCGACCGCCTCCGCGAGCGAGTACCCGGTGAGGCGCTCCCAGGCGGGGTTGACGAACTCGAACCCGCCCCGCGCGTCGACGATCTCGACCGCGTCGCCGATCTGGCGGATCGCGGTCGCGAGGGGCACGCCGGCGAGCTCGGTGTGGACGCGCATCGGGTCGAGGCGCCGGGCGAGGGGCCCGGCGATCTCGCGGGCGATCCGGACCGCGGAGTCCGGGACGTCGTCGCCCGCGCGGGCGAGCACCAGCGCGCCCACGGCGCCGGCGCTCCCGTCGAGGCGGACACGGACGCCGGCGCGTTGCCCGGGCACGCCGAGCCGGGCGAGCGCCCTCGGACCGAGGCGTCGCGCCTTCGCGCGCGCGCGGGTGGCGCGCAGCGGCGGGATCGCGCCGGGCTCCGACCCGTGCGCGGCGCGCGGGCGCAGCGCCCCCTGTCCGTCCGCGACGTAGACGACGACCACGTCGCAGCCCGTCCCTCGCGCGAGGAGGCGCGCGAGCTCGCCGAGGGTGTCGCCCGTGGCCCGGGGCGCGGCGAGCGCGCTCGCGAGGCCGTAGAGGGTGGTCAGCTCGTGCGGCGCGAAGGGAGGAGCCACGGGAGGGAACGTTAGCCATTCATTGGAACCGCGCCCTCGGCCCTTCGTCATCGGCGCGTCAACGCGCGGTTAGCCTGCGGCGATGGTGCTCCTCCTGCTCGGCTGCGCCGCCCGCCCGCCCGAGGCCCCGGTCCCGCCCCCCGCCCGGCTCGCCGCCGTGGTGTTCCCGGGCGACGCGCGGCTCGTCGCGATCGCCCGCGACGTGATCGAGGTCCGGATCGCGCTGGCCCCGAACCTCGCCGCCGAGGCGGGGCTCCTCGACGACGCCGTGCGCGTGCCGACGTACGCGCCGGCCGCGGTCGCCGGGATGGTGGCCCGGCTGGAGCGCGACCTCGCCGCGCTCGACGCGCTGCCGCTCGCGGACCTGTCGGTGCGGGAGCAGGTCGACGCGCGGTGGGTGCGCGCGAACGCGGAGGAGGCGCGGCACCGGCTCGTGGTCGAGCGCCGATGGACGCATCGCCCCGCGGAGTGGCTCGAGCCCGTCGCCAACTCGATGGTCGCGTTCGCCACGCTGGCCCCCGGCCGCGCGGAGCTCTTGCCCGCGCTCGGCGCGCAGGTGCCCGGGATGCTCGACGAGATGCGGCGGGAGGTGGTCGCCCCGACGCGCCGGGACGTCGAGACCGCGCTGCCGCTCCTGGACGGCATGGACGCGATGCTGGGCGGCAGCGAGCCCGTCCGCGCCTACCGCGCCGAGCTCGCGGCGCTCGCCGAGCTGCCCGACTACCGCGTGATCGGGGCGGACGCCTACGCGTGGCGGCTGGAGCGCGCGTTGCTCCTGCCCTGGACCCCCGACGCGCTCCTCGCCCTCGCCGAGCGCGAGCTGGCCGTCACCGACGCGCGGATCGCCGAGGTGGCGGCGCGGGTCGGCGAGCCCGCGCCCGCGACGGACGCCGAGCGCGCGGCGGCGGCGGCGCTCGACCGCGACGGGCTCATGCGCCTCTACGAGGGCGTCGTCGCCGACAACCTCGCCGACCTGCGAGCGATGGGCGTGCTCACGGTGCCGGACGACCTCGTGGCGCTGCGCGCGCGCGAGACGCCCGACGCGATCGTCCCGTTCACCGGCGACGGCGGGAGCATGAACCCGCCGACGTTGTTCGGGCCGCCCTCGCTCGGGTGGTGGAACGTGGAGCACTTCCGCGCGGAGTGGACGCCCGAGGAGCGGCTCGAGACGGTGATGGGCCACTGGCGCCACGACGAGACGGGCATGGGGCCCTACTCCGTGCACGAGGGTGTGCCGGGCCACCACCTGCAGCTCGCGATGGCGCGCGCGAACCCGGACCCCATCCGCACGTTGCTCGCCGACACCCCCGCCATCGAGGGCTGGGCGCTCTACGCGGAGCAGCTGTTCTGGGAGGGCGGCGGCATGGGCGACTCCGCGCGCGCCGAGCTCAACGTGCTGAACTCGTACCGCGGGCGCATCCGGCGCGTCGTGTACGACGTGAACGTGGAGACGGGGCGCTGGACGCTGCAGGAGGCGGCGGACTGGCGGGCGGGAAAGAGCCCGGGGCCCATCGGTCCCGAGCTCCTCCGCACCGTGCAGTGGCCCACGCAGCTCGTCGCCTACTTCGCCGGCAAGCAGCAGATCCTCGCGCTGCGCGAGGAGATGCGCGCGCGGCCGGGGTACACCGACCGCGCGTTCCACGACGCGCTGCTCGCGGCGGGGCCAATCCCGCTCTCGCTCGTGCGGGCGGAGATGCTCGGGGAGCCGATCCCGCGCTGATCGGCCGGCGCGAGAGGTCAGCCCGTGACGAGCCGCGCGAGCCCCCGCGCCCAGTCGTCGCCCGGGTGGGTGAGGATTGCGGCGGTCACGGGGTTCGCGCCGAGGGCCTCGCCGAGGGCGGCGCGCGGATCGAGCGCGGGGCCGGTCGCGGCGCGCTCGGGCACGCCCAGCGCGTCGACGGCGTCGGCGACGGCCTTGCGACGCTCGGCGTAGGGGAGGGCGGCGAGCGCGTCGGGCAGGAGGGGGCGGCCGACGTGGTGGTCCTGCGGGGCGGGCGGGACGTCGTGGCGGACGCCGCCGCCGGTGACACCCCCGCGGAACGCGACGGGCACGATGGGCAGGCCCTTCTCGACGGCGAGGTCCACCCAGAGCGAGCTGATCTTGCCGAGCTTCTGCCCGGGCTCGGTGACGCGCGTGCCCTCGACGTGCACCAGCAGCGAGCCCTTCTCGGCGCGTGCGAGCGCGGGGAGCGAGGCGGGATCGGCCTGATCGAACCAGACGATGCGGTCGCCCTGTTCCTGGCCGGGGTAGCGCGTGAGCAACACGTGGAGCTCGCCGAGCCACTGCCCCCGGTGCTCGACCTTCGCGAGCGCGCGGAGCGGGAAGTCGAACAGCGCCGGCGCGATCGTGCTGAAGAGCACGCTCTCGAGGTAGTTCTGGTGGTTGCCGCAATAGAGGCAGGGGCGGCCGAGCACGGCCTCCATCGCGTCGGGATCGTGCACGACGACGTCGCCGAGGAACCGGGCGGCGAGCGCCTCGACGACGTCCTCGCCGGGCCACGCGCCCTTGCCGAGGTGGGCGCGCCACCACGTGGAGACGCGGGCGAAGTCGTGGCGGACGAAGCCGTCGGGGCGGAGCGCGGCGAGCGGCCGACGCGGGTCGATCACGCGGTCGCCGAAGACGTCGAGCGCCCGAGGGTGGACGCGGAGATGCGTCGCGGCGAGCTCGCGGCGGGCGATCTCGCCGGCGTCGGTGGTCCCGTAGACCCGCTCGATCGTCCCGGGGAGCCAGTCGCTCGCCCGGACCTCGGCCTGCGTGAGCTGGCCGTCCTTCGAGAGCGACACGCCCTCGACGTACGCGCCCCGCAGGAAGTCGCGGCGGGCGGCGGGGTCGGCGGCGCCGAGGCGGCCCTTCGGGAGGAGCACCTCGTCGAGCGCGTAGTGGGCGGCGAGGCGGTCGCCGTCGAAGAACCACGCCTCGATGCGCGGGGCGTCGCCGGGCCAGCGGACCTCGCAGCGGACGGGGCCACGCGGCGGCGCGCCGTAGAGCGCGAGGCGGCGGAGCTTGAGCGGGTAGGCGACCAATCCGGGCTTCGCGCCGGCCCAGAGCTCCGGGCGATCGTGGGGGACGCCGTGGGTGGCGCCGTCCAGCAGGATCTCCGGGCTCGCCGGCCGCAACAGCAGCGTGGCGCCGTTGTCGCCGCGGGCGAGCACCCGTTCGACGACGTGGAACGCGGGGCCGTGGAAGAGCTCGCCCGTGTCGTACGGCGGCGGGCCGCCTCCGCGGGGGTCGGCGAGCGGCGGAGGCGGATCGGGCGTGTAGGCCTCGGACGCGCGCGCGGTGAAGAACGCGGCCCCGTCGGCGGAGAGCGTGACCTTGCCCTTGCCCTTCTCGACGTCGACCCGCCGCGGCCCGTCGGGGAAGGTGAGCCACCGCAGCGCCTGCCCGTCCTGCAGCGCCGACGTCCCGAGCCCGGTCAGGGCCAACATGGCCATGCCGGACATCGGCAGCGCGGGGAGGACGTAGGTGGGGCAGTGGTCCGAAGGCGCCTGGAGGACGAAGGTGGAAGAGGAACCGCCAAGACGCCAAGAAGGCGCCGAGGACGCCAAGTCGGGAGAGGGGGCGCCTTCGGCGCCGGAGGCGCCCTCGTTCCGCTCTTGGCGCTCTTGGCGAGCCCTCGGCGTCTTGGCGGTTGCCTTTCCCAGATGCTCGGGCCCGTCCACGACCCGCACCGAGAGCCCCTTCGCCGAGTAGATCCGCTTCCCGTCCACCCACAGGTGCGCGTCGCAGGTCCAGGTGTTCCCGTCCTTGTTGGTGACGATGACCTCGGTGTGGACGAGCGCGTTGTCGGGTGTCACCTGGCCGCGGTACTTCCACGTCATCGGCTTGCCCAGCGCAAGCGCCTCGAAGCGCGGGTTGGCCATGTCCGCGCCCACGCCCTCGTGGATCATCGCGAACTGCAGCAGCTGGATCATCGACTCGATGCCGAGCGATCCGGGCTGGACGGGGTCGCTGTAGAAGTGGGCCTTGAAGCACCACTCGGCTGCCGTGATCGTCTTCTCCGCCCGCCAGCGTCCGTCGTCCCAGCGGCCGGTGACGCGGTCCGGCATCATCAGCATGTCGCCCGGCATGCGGAGCTTGCCGGCGAAATACCGGTCGGGGTGCGCGCGCAAGTCGACGAAGAAGTCGTTGGGCTCGGCGAGCCAGGCGCGCTCGGCCTCCGTGGAGCCCACGCCCACCTGGTTCTCGAAGGCCTCGGGCGGGAAGAAGCCGAAGACCGTCTTGAGCTCGTAGAGCGACCGGCCGCCCATCTCCATGCGGACGTCGAAGCTCTCGATGATCATGCCCGCCGAGCGGTTCACGCTCGTCACCTTCACGTGCGTCGTGAGCGTGCCCGCGTCGGGCGGGATCTCCTGCAGGAGCGTGCCCGTGCCGTCGAGGTTGCGGAAGAGCAGGTCCTTGTCGGTGGTGAGCGCCGAGCCGATCCAGCTCGCGAGCCACCCGCAGGGCTGCAGCGCCGCTTCGAGCAGGACCGCGAACGGCATCGTGCGGTTGCCGTTCTCGTCGAAGTACCAGACGTCCGGCGGCACGTCGTACTCCACGACGACCTCGGCGCCCGCCTTGCACGCGCCCATCTCGCCCTTCGTCGAGAGCACGCGCGACATGAAGTGGTAGGGCGGCCCCGGCAGGCGCGCGCAGCGGCGCTCGCTGTCGAACACCGTGTACATCGGGCCGAACGCGTCGCTCGGCTTGCCCCACGCGCACGCGAGCAGCGAGCGGTAGTCCCACGCGACCGGTTTTGTGTCCCCCGCCGGGACGTCCATGCGGGTCATCGGCCAGTCGGGCACCATCTCGAGCACGATGGGGTCGGCGTGGAAGCACTTGAGCCCGTCGATCGTGCAGAGCACCTGAGCCTTCACGTAGGGCCTGGCGCCGCCGCCCACCTCCTGCACGAAGAGCTCGTAGGTGAGCTGCTTGTTGGTGGGGAGCACCTGCCCGCGGCACTTGAGCTTGAAGTCGACGTCCTTCATCGGCTGGAAGCGCCAGCCGTCGCGACGGAGCGTGAAGCCCATCGCGGTGAGGTACACCTGCATCGCCTGCAGGCAGCCCTCGAACATGAGCGTGCCGGGCATGCACGGGTCGTTGAAGAAGTGGCCCTCGAAGAACCAGTCGTCGGGCTTCACGTCCCAGCTCGCGCGGAGGTAGCCGCGCTTCCACGGGCCGCCGTCGGGGTCGAGCGTGTCGATCCGCTGTAGCAGGAGCATCTTCCCGCCCGCGATCCGGGGCGAGTGCGTGTGGGTGAGCGCGCGGTCGTAGGCGGGCCCGAGCCCCTCGACGAGCCTGCCCTCGCTCACCGCCTCCAGCTGCCGGCGTGACAGTTGGGAGGGGATGTCCTTCACCAGCGGCTCGGCGAGCGGGCCGGAGAGGTCGACGATCGGGTCGCCGCGGTGGTCGGCGGGGACGGGCGTCGGGGAGGTGGCGACGGTGCCGGCGTCCCAGAGGATGCCGCCGGAGTCGGCGAGGTCGGCGTCGCTGAAGAAGCCCGCCTGCCCGTCGCGCACCGTGAGGCGGCGCTCGTCGCCGACGCGGCAGTCGTAGTGGAAGAAGAACATCCGGATGTCGCCGAGCTTCGCGTGCCCGTCGACGTGGATGTCGTACTTCAGGGTCTCGCCGACCGCGGGGAGGTCGCCGTGGTAGCGCAACGTGCAGCCGAGCAGGCGGTAGATGCGCTCGCCCCGGTTGTGGTTCACGTCGATGCCCTGCCACGACGCCAGCAAGAGGTCGGCCTGGCCGGCCTCGATCATCACGCCGCCGGGGATGCGGCCGTCGTGGAGATACCAGGCGTCATTGGAGACGTCGGTCTCGGTCCAGATCGTTCCCTTGCCGAGCTTCAGGGGCTCGCCCGCGATGCCCAGCACGCGGTCCGCGAGCAGCAGCGGCGGCTCGGGCATGCGCACGACGCGCGCGTAGGCGTCCTGCGGCGCGAAGCCCGGGCCGAAGAACTTCGAGACGGGGCCCCGGGAGATCTCGACGAGATCGGCGCGAGACAGCTTCGGGCCGGGAAGGGAGGAGGGAGAGACAACCGCCAAGGGCGCCAAGGGGGCGCCAAGGTCGCCGAGGGGGGGAGAAGGAGGAGGGGCGGCCGGCGAGGTGGCCGGCGTCCGTACCCGAGGGCTCCCCTCTCCCCGCGCAGCGGGGGGAGGGGTGGGGGAGGGGGGCGTGGCCACGACGGCGGGCGCGCGCGACCCCATGCCTGCCACCATCTGCAGGCTCCTCGCCTGGCTCTCGCCGAACGCCCGCTGCGCCTGCGCCTGGCTCTCGAGGAACGCCCGGTGCGCCTGCACCACCGCCGCGCGCTGCGCGGTGAACGCCGCGAGGACCGGGTCTTCCCCTCTCGCTCCCTCTTGGCGCTCTTGGCGCATCCTCGGCGTCTTGGCGGTTGCCTCTCCCAGCTCGCGGACGTCCGACCCGACCGCCGGCAACCGCGGCGCCGCCCCCATCTGTTGCATCTCCATCCCCTTCAACACGATCTCCGGCGCCCGCACGGGCAAATCCAGCGTCGGCCCCTCGACGCGCTTCAGGGGGCGGTCGCGCCCGGCCCGCACGACGACGCGCGCGGTCTGGCCCCCGATCGACGTGGCCTCCACGACCCCGCCGCCGGTCCGAACGGCCGCGGCCACGTCGAGGAGCCCGCTCGCCGCGTGCGCCCCGCCCACCGAGGCCACGCGGGGCCCGTCGCCGTCGGTGATCCACGCCCGGGCGTCGCCCTCGCGGGCGAGCACGAACACGACCGCGGCGTCGCCCCCCGCGCGCCCGCCGAGCCGCCGCAGCGCCTCGTCGGTCCGCACGTCGGCGACGTCCACGGCCCCGACGATCGCGACGTCGATCTCGCCGGCGGCGAGCGCGTCGCGGGCGATCTCCAGCGCGCGGACGCCGGACAGCTCCTCGGCCGACACCGTGAAGCTCGGCCCGCCCACGTCGAGCTGGATGTTCAGCCGGTTCGCGGGGATGTTCGGCATGGTGCCGACCACGTTCTCGGCGCGGAGCGCGGGGATGACCGCGTCGCGCTGCGACACGTCGCCGAGGAGCGCGCCGAGGCGCCAGCGCAGCCCGTACCCGGTGACCTGCGCGTCGGCGCCCATGCCCACGAGCACCGCGGTGCGCTCGCGCGGGAGCGCGATCCCCGCGTCCGCGACGGCGTCCAGCGCCGCCGCGAACAACATCGTCTGCTGCGCGAGCGAGAGCTTGAGATCGTTCGGCGGGAACCGCAGGCCCTCGATCGGCACCCGCGCGTCGTGACGTACGGCCATTCCGACGATCGCCGCGTCCGCGGGCCGCGAGAACGCGACGGAGACGGGCTCCTCGCCGGCCTCCTCGACCACGAGGTGCGCGTTGTTCCCGCCGAAGCCGAACGCCGAGACGGCGGCGCGCCGTTTGCGGTCGTCCCAATTCCGGGCCGTCACCAACGGCGAGAACGGCATGTCGATGGCGTCTTCGGCGTGCAACGTCGGCGGCATGGTCTTCGCCGCGAAGCCCGCCAGCACCTTCATCAGCCCCGCCGCGCCCGCCGTCGTGATGAGGTGCCCCAATTGCGACTTCAGCGAGCCGATCGGCGTCCCCGGCCGGAAGACCTGCGCCATCGAGGCGATCTCGGTCCTGTCGCCGGTCGGCGTGCCGGTCGCGTGGCACTCCACGAGCTGCACGTCCGCGGGCGACACGTCCCCGTAGGCGGCGCGGATCGCCCGCGCCTGCCCCTCCTCGCTGGGGGCGAGCAGGTTGCGCGCCCGCGCGTCGTTGGCGAGCCCGATGCCGCGGATGACGCCCAGCACGCGCTCGCCGCGTACGTCGGCGAGCCGCTTGAGCACCACGAGCGCGCAGCCCTCGGCCGGGACGAGCCCGTCGGCGCCGACGTGGAAGGGGCGGCTCGTCCCCGTCTTCGACATCGCGCCGAGCCGGCAGAAGCCGACGTGCAGGAACAGGTTGTCCGCGCGCTGCACCGCGCCGGCGAGCATGAGATCCGCGCGCCCCGCGTTCAGCGCGTCGCACGCGAGCTTGATCGCGTAGAGCGACGAGGCGCACGCCGCGTCGATCGCGAAGCTCGGCGCCCCGAGCCCGAGCGCGCCCGCGAGCAAATCCGCGGGCAGCCCCGACATCAGCGCGTTCCGGGGATCGCTCCCGCGCGGGGCGAGCCCGTTGCGCGCGAGGATCACGTCCTCGCCCCAGCGGCTCATCCCCGCCGACGGGAACGAGAGGTTCCCGAAGATGGCGCCGGCGCGGGCGAGCCGGGGGTCGCCCGGGGCGATCCCCGCGTCCGCGAGCGCGTCGCGGCCGACGGAGAGGAGCCAGAGCACGAGCGGGTCGAGCCCCAGAAACCCACCGCCGCGCAGGCCGGTCGGGTCGAACCGGAAGCCGTCGACGTAGCCGCCGGCGGCCGAGTACGCGCGGTCGGGGCCCTCCCCGAGGGCGTCGCGCATGGGCAGCCCCCAGCGGCCGTCCTCGGCGTCGCGGACGGAGTCGCGTCCCTCGAGCACGTTGCGCGCGAAGGCGCGCGCGTCGGGTGCGTCGGGCAGGACACACGCCTGCCCGACGATCGCGATGGGGCTCACTTGGCTTCCGCGGTCGCCTCGGGCTGGGGCCAGCGCCCGCTCGGCAACACGTGCATCTCGACGCCCTCGAGCCGCGCGAACACCCTGCCGGTCGCGTCGACGAACGAGATGTCCGAGACCGTGCTGCGCGTCGTGTGCTTCCGGGCGCGGAGCGCGCACGTGACGTTGCCGGGCGCGGGCGAGCCCCACTGTCGGAACGCGCCCACCGACGTCGGCAGCGCGGCGCCGCCGCACTGGCGACGCGTCCAGAGGACCGCCGCCTGCAGGCCGCCGTCGAGCAGCACGGTGCTGCCGAGCTCGCCCGAGAGCGTGAGATCCATGCCGCCCTCCGCGGCGCTCGCGTCCACGATCGCGTGGAAGCCGGGGCCGTGGAAGAGGTGCTCGTAGATCTCCGCGAGCGCGGCGCCGTTGGCGGGCGTCGGCGCGGCGGGGGGCGACGTGCCCTCGCCGAGCTCCGCCGTGGCGCGGTAGTGCACCGGGCCGCCGGGCGTGCGGATCTCGAGCGCGAGCGTGTCGCGGCCGGTCTCGCGGACGTCGACCTCGAGCAGGTCGCCGCCGTTCTCGTAGTGGCCGAGCGCGATGCCCTTGAGCACCTTCACGTCCCGCACGGCGGCGACGCCGCGGGCGGGCCGGAAGCGACGCGCGACGTCGGTGAGCCACTCCGCGGCGAGCGCGACCGGGAACACCGGGCGGCCGCCGATCGCGTGGTCGCGCAGCGACGGGAAGTCGCGCGAGGTCACGCGGCGGGTCTCGGTGCGCTCCTTCGCGGGGGCGATCTCGCCGCCCACGACGGTCTCGATGGCGCCCGGGCCGGCGAGCTCGGTGACGAAGGCGCGCGCGCCGGCGTCGAGCGGGAGCAGCGGGACGCCCATCGCCTCGAACTGCTTCTTGAGCGCGGGCGTGACCATGCCGCCCTCCCAGGGGCCCCAGCCGATCGACTTCACGACGCAGCCCGGGCGACGGGCCGCCTCGCGCGCGGCGAGCTTGTTGAGCGCCTCGTTCGCGGCGGCGTAGTCGCACTGGCCGACGTTCCCGCCGCGCCCGGCGACCGAGCTGAAGAGGCAGATGGCCTTCAGCGGCTGCCCTTCGGTGGCGGCGAGCAGGGCGCGCAGGCCGGCGACCTTCGTGTCCCACACGGCCTGCCAGCTGGCCTCGGCCTTCTCGGCGATGCGCTTGTCCTGGATGATGCCGGCGCCGTGCACGATCCCGGTGACGACGGTGTCGGCGAGCGCGGCCTTCAGCGCGCCCACGTCGGCGACGTCGACCGCGACGTAGCGGACCTTGCTGCCGTGCCGCTCCATCGCGGCGATGTTCGCGCGGGCCTCGCGGGCGGCGAGGATCGCGGCGGCGCGCTTGCCGAGCTCGGCGGGCGGGATGGACTTGTCGGCGGCGAAGACCGCCTTCTTGATCTCGGCCTCCGTCCCGGGGACGTCGGCCACGTCGATGCGCGAGCGGCCGAGCAGCACGAAGCCCACGCGGGTGTGCTTCGCGAGCTCGACGAGGCAGGCCGCGGTCACGCCGCGCGCGCCGCCGCTCACCACGAGGGTGTCGTCGGCGCCGAGCGCCGGGGCCGCGAAGGCGAGGGGGACCTCGCGGGAGACGAGCGTGCTCCGGTGGGGGAGCGCGATCTCCACGGGGCCCGACTGGCCGATCTCGCCGGCGATCGCCGCGGCGTCGACCGCGGCGAGGTCGAGGTGGCGGGCGAACGCGCCCGGGTTCTCGAGCGCCCACGTCTTCGTGAGGCCGGCGAGCCCCGCGAGCTCGGGCCGCTCCGCGCCGGCGAGGCCGAAGTCGCCGCCGAGGGCGGTCACGGTCACGAACGCGCCTTTCGCCTTCTTCGCGCAGCGGAAGCCCGCCCGCACGAGCGCGTCGGGCTCGCCCGCGTCCAGCGCGCCGAGGTAGACCACGCCGCCTTCGATCGTGTCCTCCGTCGCGACGCGGGCGTCGACGCCGCGCGCGCGCAGGGCCGCGACCACCGCCTCGGCGGGCCCGCCCACCACGCTCATCGCGGGCAGCGGCACCGGCGAGCCCGGCGCCGCCGGCTCGATCACGACCTCGCAGCGGCTCGCGGCGTCAAAAGGGACGGCAGGCGCCGCAACCCTCCCGTTCGTGGGGGCGGGGGTCTCGCCGGCCTGACCGAGGAAGCTCACGATCTGGCCCAGCGTCTTGAGCTGCGCCATCGTGTCGGCGTCGGCCTCGGGCGCGTCGGGGGCGCGCTCGCGGATCGCCGAGAGGATCTCGACGCGCTTGATGGAGTCGATGCCGAGGTCGGCCTCGAGGTTCATCTCCATGCGCAGCATCTCGACGGGGTAGCCGGTCTTCTCGGAGACCACGTCGAGCAGCAGGCCGGAGAGGTTCACCGCCGGCTTCGCCGTCGGCGAGGCTTCGGGCTTCGGGCTTCGGGCTTCGGGCTGGGGAGGCGCCGCCGGCTTCGCCACCGGCGCGGCGACCACCGGGGCCGGGGGCGCGAACGGGGCCGGCGCGGCCTGCACGGGCGCCGGGAGCGCGATCGCCGCGGGCGCGTACACCGGCGCGGGCGCCGGCATCGCGATCGGGGCGGGGACGTAGGGGGCCGCGCGCGCGGGCATCGCCTGCCCCGTCATGAGCGTGACGAGCGCGCGGGTCTGCTCCTCCTGCGCGTGCAGGAAGGCGACGTGCGCCTCCGTCATGGTGCGCTGGAAGCTGGTGTGGACCTCGACGGCCTGCCGCTGCCCCTCGAGGAAGGCGGCGACCCAGGGGTTGGGGTTCGTGGGCATGGAGATCTCCTCGTCGGGGATGTCGTAGGAATCGTACGAATCGGTGGGTTCGGCCGCGACCGGGGCGACCGGCACGCGCGCGTGGAGCGGCTCGGCCATCGGGACCGTGCGGTCCGGCGACCACGGGGCCTCCTCCACCGCCGGCGGGGCCGGAGGGGGCGCGACGACCGGCCGGGCGGCGACGGCCTCGTTGGGGCGGACCACGTCGCTCGGATCCACCGGCGGGTACGGCTTGCCGTAGTTGCTGCCGTTGATGGGCACCGCCATCTTCGGCGCGACCTTCTCGACCGGCGCGGCGCGGCGCGTCCACAGCGGGGCGAAGTCGACCGGCAGGCCCAGCGCGGCGGCGCGGCCCAGCGCGGCGAGCAGCGACAGCACGCCGTCGCGGCCCTTCGTGTCGGTCGCGAAGGCGTGGTGCGGCTTCCCGTCGAGGATGCGCCCGACGAGGCCCGTCAGCGTGCCGCCGGGGCCCACCTCCACGAACGTGCGGGCGCCCGCCGCGTACATGGCCTCGATCTCCTCGACGAAGCGCACGCTGTTCTTCAGGTGCTCGCCGAGGGCCGGGGCGAGCTCGCCGGCGTGAGGCGCCGCGGTGGTGTTGGAGTACACGGGGAACGCGGGGGTGCCGAGCTTCGTGTCCCGGAGCCACGCCGCGAGCTTCTCGCCCGCGGGGGCCACGATCGGCGAGTGGAACGCCGTCGCGACGTTGAGCCGGGTGACGCGCAGGCCCGCGGCCTCGATGCGCTTCTGGGCCGCCTCGATCGCGCTCACGGAGCCGGCGATGACCGTCTGCGCGGGCGCGTTGAGGTTGGCGAGCACGCACTCGCCGAGGTGGGGCTCCACCTGCGCCGGGGACGCCGTGACCGCGAGCATCGCGCCCGGCGTGGACGACGCCTCGGCCATGAGCTCGCCGCGGCGGCGGGCGGCGCGGATCAGCGTGTCGAGGTCCATCGCGCCGGACGCGTAGAGCGCGGTGAGCTCGCCGAAGGAGTGGCCGGCGGCCATGTCCGGGACGAGGCCGCACGCGCGGAGCTCGGCGAGGACCGCGGCGCTGACGGCGCCGATCGCGGGCTGGGCCCACTCGGTGCGCGTGAGCGCCTGCTCGTCGGACTTGCGGTGCGCGTCGTCGAAGCGGGGCGGCGGGTAGAGCACCTTCGCGAGCCCGGGGAGCGCGGCCTCGGCGGCGTCGAGCGCCTCGCGGGCGGCGTCGCGCGCCATGGCGAGGTCGGCGCCCATGCCGACGTACTGGCTGCCCTGGCCGGAGAAAAGGAAGGCGACCTTGCCGGCGTCGGCCCCCGGCGTGAACCAGATGCCGCCGCGGACGTGCTCCTTGCCGGCGCGGGCGACCTGCGACGCCTTCTCCAGCAGCGCGTCGCCGTCGTTCTCGACGAGGACGGCGAGGCGGAAGGGCGCGGCGCGGTCGAACGAGGCCTGCGTCTCGCGCGCGACCGTCGCCAGCGGCTTGCCCTTCGCCGCGGCGATCGCCGACGCGAGCTCGCCCGTCGTCTTCGCGGTGAACACGAGGAGCTCGCCGGGCCACGCGTCCATGCGGGTGGGGCGGCGGGCGGGGCCCACGTACTCCTCGCAGGTGACGTGGTAGTTGCTGCCGCCGAAGCCGAAGCTCGACACGCCCGCGCGGCGCGCGTGCTCGGGGCGGCGGATCCACGGGCGGGCCTCGCTGTTGACGTAGAAGGGACTGTTCGCCCAGTCCACGTTCGAGGTCGGCTTGTTCACCTTGATCGTGGGCGGGAGCACCTTGTGGTGCAGCGCGAGCACGATCTTGAGCAGGCCGGCGGCGCCCGCGGCGGCCTTCGTGTGGCCGATCTGCGACTTGATCGAGCCGAGCGCGATGCTCTCCTGCTTCGCGCCGGCGAAGACCTGGTGCAGGCCCTTGAGCTCGGCGGCGTCGCCGGCCTTCGTGGCGGTGCCGTGCGCCTCGACGAGGTCGACCGTCTCGGGCCCGTAGCCCGCGTACTCGTACGCCTTGCGCAGCGCCTTCGCCTGCCCCTCGGGGACGGGCGCGTAGACCGACTTGCTGCGGCCGTCGCTGGAGGTGCCGAGGCCCGTGAGGACGGCGTAGACCTGGTCGCCGTCGCGCTCGGCGTCCTCGAGGCGCTTGAGCGCGACCATGCCGAGGCCCTCGCCGAGCAGGGTGCCGTCGCCCGACTCGTCGAACGGGCGGCAGTCGCCCGACGGCGAGAGCGCCGGCGTCTTGCTGAAGCACATGTACATGAAGATGTCGTTGAGCGTGTCGACGCCGCCGGTCACGACCATGTCGGACTGGCCGAGCATCAGCTCGTTCACGGCGAGGTGCACCGCGGCGAGCGCGCTGGCGCAGGCGGCGTCGGTGATGACGTTCGTGCCGCCGAGGTTCAGCCGGTTGGCGATGCGCCCGGCGACGACGTTGCCGAGGAGCCCGGGGAACGAGCTCTCCTGCCAGCCGACGTAGTGGCTGGCGATCTTCTCGCAGGCGGCCTGCACCTGGGCCTCGGGGAGCCCGATCTGGCGGAGCGAGCGCTCCCACACGGGGCGCTGCAGCCGCGACACGAGCGAGGAGAGCAGCTCCTGCGCGCCCGTGACGCCGAGGATGACGCTGGTGCGGGACAGATCGAGGTCCTTGCCCACGTCGTCGAGCACCTGCTGCGCCACGATGAGCGCGATGAGCTGGGACGTGTCCGTCGCCGGCAGGATCGAGGGCGGGATGCCGAAGCCCATCGCGTCGAAGGGCACGTCCGGCAGGAACGCGCCGCGCCGGGCGTAGGTCTTGTCCGGCGCCTTCGGGTCCTTGTCGTAGTAGTCCTCGACCAGCCAGTGCGAGCGCGGGACGTCGGTGATGAGGTCCTTCTTCGCGAGGATGTTCTGCCAGAAGCCGGACACGGAGAGCGAGCCGGGGAAGACGGCTCCGGCTCCGACGACGGCGATGGGACAGCGGGACATGGACCCTCTCAGGCGAGCGGACGGGGAGAGAAGGCGAACGCGGCCTCGGGGACCGGCACGCCGTAGGTGCGGAGCTGCTGGGCGCGCGTGCAGACGGCGGCGCCCTCGAGCAGGTTGCGGGCGATCTGGACGACGGTGCGCTCGCCGGCGGGCTCGAGGAAGCTCCCCTTCACCCAGGCGTTGAACGCGCCCTGCGCGGGCCCGCACCAGATCTGGTAGTCGGCGACGCGGCTCTCGTCGCCCTCGATGGCCCACCGGGAGGACTTCCCGAGGTACCAGCGGAAGACGAGCGCCATCTTGTGGCGGGCGTCCTTGTCGGCCTTCTCGACCTGCCGCGCGTCGCGGCCGTTCCAGAAGGCCTTCGTGTCCTCCCACACCTGCGCGAAGGGGGCGCGGAGGATGTCCTTCTCGACGGCGGCGCGATCGCCGGCGGGGATCTCGTCCCAGCTCGCGTGCCGGTCGTAGAGGTCCTTCAGCTTGTGGCCGCGCGCGGCGAACATCGTGCCGCGCTTGAGCACCTGCACCTCGACCCCGAGCTCGAACATGTCGGCGGCGGGGGCCATCGTCACGTCGGCGACGTCCGCGAGCGTGAGCATCTGCTTCGCGCGCGGGGAGATGCCGGCCTCGACGGAGCCCTGGTTCACCGATCCCGTCAGGACGTACGCGGCGCCGAGCGAGAATGCGCTGGCGACGCTGCGCGGGGTGCCGAGGCCGCCCGCGGCGCCGACGCGCACGGCGTAGCCGTGCTCGCGGGCGATCTGGTCGCGTTGCGCGACGATGACCGGGAACAGCGAGCCGAGCGGCCGGTTGTCGGTGTGGCCGCCCGAGTCGGACTCGACGGTGACGTCGCCGGCGAGCGGCACGTGCGCGGCGAGGCGCGCCTCCTCGGCCGTGAGCTGGCCCTTCGCGACGAGCTGATCGAGGAGCTCCTTCGGCGCGGGGCGCATGAAGCGCGCGGCCACCTCGGGGCGGCTGATCTTCGCGAAGACGTGGTTGCGACGGGCGATCCGCCCGTCCGGGAGCTGGCGGAGCCCGGTGCACGCGAAGCGCACGACGTGCGGCGTGAGGCCCATGTACGCGGCGGCGCTGACGCGACGGACGCCCTTCTTCAGGTAAAGCTCGACGACGCCGGCCTCGAGCAGCGGCTCGGCGGGGGAGTGGATCAGGTTGCAGCCGTACGGGAGCCCCTCGACCGCCGCCTGGATCTCGTCGACCGCCTTCTCCACGCGGCCGAGCGAGAGGCCCGCGGCGCCGAAGAACCCGATCATCCCGGCCCGTGCCATGCTGACGACGATGGCGGTCGAGCCGATGCCGTTGGCCATGGCGCCCGCGATGTACGGGAAGCGCGTGCCGTGCGCCTCGCCGAAGCCGCGATCGCCGAGCCATTCGGGGAAGAGCGGCGGGAGCGAGCCGATCCAGCCGTACTCGCCGGGCCGCGCCGCGCCGGGCGCGACGTCGCCGCCGAACGCGACGCCGACGTGCCCGTCGGGATGCAGGACCACATGGGCCGCCTCGCGGACCCTCGCCGACGCATTCGCGATGGCCTCGGCGGCGAACGCGGGCTTCTCGGCGGGGCGACAGCGACCGAGGACGGGGAGGTGGGCGACAGACACGCGGACAGGCTCCAGGGCAGTACGAAACGCCGCGCTATCTACTCGATTCGGCCACGTGGGGTGTCACGGCATGGTCACGGTGCGGGGGACCCAGCCGTGACTCGTCCCGAGTTGTCGGTCCGTGCGCCCGATCACCTCGGCGACGCCGTGATGGCATTGCCGGCGATCGAAGCGCTTTCCAAGCGGTACGCGCTCGAGGTGCACGCGCCTCGCTGGGGGCCGGATCTGTTCGACGGCGTCGCGGTTGTCACGGTCGATCACGATCCGCGCGCGGAGGTCGCCGCCCTCTTGAAGCCGAGCTTCGGGGCGGCCTGGCGCTGGCGCCACGTGCCGAGGCGCGTGGGGCTGGCGACGATGGGCCGCCGGATCCTGCTCACCGACCCGCTGGACGTACGCGACGAGCACCGCCGCGAAGGCTACGCGCGGGTGGCCGCGCACCTCGGGGCGAGCGTGGAGGGGCTCCCGACGTACCGGCGGCGGGGGCTCGCCCCCGATCTGCCCGACGGCTTCGTGGGGCTCAACCCGTGGAGCCCGACCTCCACGGTCCGATGGCCGCGGTTCCGGCAGCTCGCCGACGCGCTGGGTCGCGACGTCGTGTTCTTCGCGGGGCCCGGCGAGGCCGACGACGTGCGGGCGATCGCGGGTCCTCACCGTGTCGTCGCGGGGCTTTCGCTCCCCGACTTCGCCGCCGCGCTCGACCGCTGCCGCGCCTTCGTCAGCAACGACAGCGGCGCCGCGCACTTCGCGGCGGCCTGTTGCGTGCGCGTGATCGTCGTCCACGGGTCCACCGCGCCGGCGCGCACGGGAGTAGGGGAGGCCGTGGAGGGACAGGCGTGGTGCAGGCCGTGCTATCGGAAGGCGTGCCCGTTCGCGCTGCAGTGTCTGGACGTGAAGGTGGAGGCAGTCCTGAGAGAGCTTTTTTGAACCGCCAAGACGCCAAGGAGGCGCAGAGTACGCCAAGGGAGAAGAGGGGGCTCCGCCCTCTTTCCCCAACTTGGCGCCCTTGGCGGACCTCGGCGTCTTGGCGGTTGCCTCTCCCATGATCTCGGTGATCCGCTTCTCGTCGCTCGGAGACGTGGTCCTCGCGTCGGCGATCACAGGCGCGCTGGGCGAGGTCTGCTTCGTGACGCACCGGCGCTACCACGCGCTGGTGAAGCGGTTCCCCGGGGTGGCGGACGTCCGCGGGCCCGGCGACGCTTTGCCGGCGGGGAGGGTGATCGACCTGCACAACAACCTGCGCTCGCGACGGACTCGCGCGGACGTGCGGGTGGAGCGGCAGGACTGGCGTCGGCGGGCGCGGGTCTGGTTCAAGGCGGCCCCCGCGGACCCCGTGCTGGAGCGGTACGGGCGGGCCGCGGGCGTGACGCCGGCGAGCACGCCGTGGCTGGCGCCGGTCGCGCGGGGCGACGCCCTGATCGTCGCGCCGGGGGCGGCGCACGCGACGAAGCGGTGGCCCCACTGGAAGGCGCTCGCGGCGGCGTGGGACGGGCCCGTGCGCGCGATCGGCGGGCCCGGCGAGGAGGCGATCGTCGCCGAGATCGGGGGCGTCTGCGAGGACGGGTTCGACCGCACGATCGACGCGATGGAGGGCGGCGCCGTGCTCGTCGCCGGCGACACCGGGCTCCTCCACCTCGGCGCGGCCGTCGGGCTGCCCGTGGTCGGGGTCTTCGGCCCCACGACCTCGGCGGACGGCTTCTTCTCGTACGGCGGGCGCGCGGTGGAGCTTGACCTGCCGTGCCGCCCCTGCAGCCGCTTCGGCGGCGAGACCTGCCCCGTCGGCGACCACGCCTGCCTGCGCGATCTGGACGTCGCCACCGTGCTCGCCGCGTGTCGGGAGGCCGCCCGGTGAGGTGGCACCTCGTCACGCCGGAGTGGCCGCCGTTCGCGGGCGGCGTCGCGACGTGGGCGCGGGAGATGGCCGGGGCGCTGAGCGAGGCGGGGGAGGAGGTGACGGTGCACGCGCGCGACGGCACGCCGCCGGCCATCCGGATGCGCGGCCGCTCGTGGGCCCGCTGGGGCGCGGTCTGGGCCGCCGCGAGCGTGCTGCCGCGCCTCCGGTCGGGCGACCGGATCCTGTGCGCGACGTGGGAGATGGCGCCGCTCCTGCTCGGCCGCGCGCCGCTCGCCGTGGTGTGGCACGGCTCCGACATCACGCGCCCGCCTCGCCGATCGGGTCGGGCGCGCGTGATCGCCGGCGCCGTGAACCTCCCGGTGTCGCGCTACCTCGGCGGGCTCCTCGGCGCGCCGCACACGGTCCTGCCCGCGCCGATCGATCCGGTCGCGCCGGCGACGCGCGGCGAGGCGCTCCTCGTCGTCGCGCGCCTCGGCGCGCTCAAGGGCGTCGACCGCGCGCTGCGGCTCGCCCGCCGCCTCGGCCGCCCGATCACCGTCGTCGGCGACGGGCCGGAGCGCGCCGCGCTCGAGGGGCTCGCCCGCGAGCTCGGCGCGCGCGCGCGCTTCACCGGCGCGCTCCCGCGCCACGAGATCCCGTGGGAGGGCACGTGGGCGCTCGTGTTGCTCTCGCGTCCCGACGCGGACGGGTCGGGGCAGGAGGGGCTCGGGCTCGTGCTGCTCGAGGCCCACGCGCGCGGCATCCCCACGATCGGCTCGACGACGGGCGGGATCCCGGAGGTGGCGAGCGTCGTGCTCGCCGATCCGGAGCATGATCCGGTGCCGACGCTTCCCCACGCCGACGCGGTGCGGGCCCGCCTTCGGGCAGAGCACGGTCGCGCGCGCGCCGTCGCCGTCCTGCGCGCATCGCTCGCGGATCGGGGATAATGGGGCCTGCGAGATGCCAGGTCCCGCGCTGGACTTCAACTCCACCGCCGAGCAGCGCCTCGGCCCGTACCGGCTGTTGCGCCCGATCAGCGCCGGCGGCATGGCGCGCGTCTACGAGGGGCGTCTCGACTCGCTCGCCGGGGTGAGCACCCGCGTGGCGGTGAAGGTCATCCACCCCGACTACGCGCGCGACCCGGCCTTCCAGGAGCTCTTCATCTCCGAGGCGCGCATCTCCGCGCGGCTCGAGCACCAGAACCTCGTCCGCATCCAGCAGTTCAACCGCGAGGGCGACCTCTACTACCTCGTGATGGAGTTCATCGAGGGCGTCACCTTCCGCAAGATCATCTCCCAGTGCCGCCGGCACGGGCTGATGCTCCCGGTCGAGGTGATCGCGGAATTGGGGCGGCAGGTCTGCGAGGGCCTCCACTACGCGCACACGCTCGCCAACGAGCACGGCGAGCCGCTCCACCTCGTGCACCGCGACATCAAGCCGTCGAACCTGATGCTCAACGCGCAGGGCGTCGGGAAGGTGCTCGACTTCGGCATCTCCTACGCCCACGGGTCGGGCGAGGTCGCCGGCGCCGTGAAGGGCACGTGGGGCTACATGGCGATGGAGCAGGCCGAGGGCCTGCCCGTGGGGCCTGCGGCCGACGTGTTCGGGCTCGGCGCCGTGCTCTACGAGCTCGCCACGCTCGAGCCGCTCTTCCCCGACAAGGAGAACGGCGAGATCCGCCGCAAGCTGCGCGAGGACGTCGCCGCCCAGCGCGCCGCCGCGCTCGGCGGCCCCTGGCAGGACCTCGGCGCGGTGCTCGTCCGCGCGCTGCAGCGCGACCCCGAGGCGCGCCACCGCGGCGCCGCGAGCTTCGGCCGCGCGCTCTCCGCGCTGGTGGTCGACCCCGTGGGCGTCCACGAGCAGCTCCTGCGCCTGCACCGCGAGCTCCGCCAGCTCGACGGCAGCGTCGCCGCCGGCGCGGCGGAGAAGCCGCGCTCGGTCGACACGATGTCGCGGGGGAGCGGCGCGCGGCCGGGTGGGCCCGGCCTGCCGATCCACACCGGCGACGCGCACGGCCCCGCGCGGCCGTCGCGGGCCGAGCCGCGGTCGCTGACGGGTGCGAACGCGGCGAAGGTGGGCGTCGGGCTCGGCGCCGCCGCGCTGATCGGCGTGTCGGTGCTCGTCATGGCGTTCGCGGGCTGGACTTTGTGGCAGGGCAAGCCGCGCCGCGCGGAGACCGTCGCCCAGGCCGACCCCGTCGAGCAGCGCGCGAACGAGATGCTGGGGGAGATCGCCGCGGGCGCGGAGCCGGTGGCGGCCGCCGAGCCCCCCGCTCCCGAAGCGTCCGCTCCCGCGGCCGAAGCACCGCCAGCGCCCCAAGCCGCGGCCCCCGCCTCGCCCGATCCCACCACCCGCGCCGAGGGGCGAGCGGACGAGAGGCCCGTGGCCAAGGCGGATACGAAGGCGAAGGCCGCCTCCGCCGCGGTCCCCGCGGCGCCGGTCGAGCCCCCTCCCGAGCCCGTGGTGGTCGTCGTCGCGGAGGAGCCGCCGGTGCGCATCGCCCCCACGCGGACGGCGGAGCCCGCGGCGACGGCGACGGCGCCGAAGAAGGGCGAGGGCATCCTCACGATCAGCTCGATGCCGCGCGCCCAGGTGATGATCGACGGGCAGTACGTCCGGTTCACGCCGCTCTTCCAGCACACGGTCGCCGCCGGGTCCCACACGGTCGTGCTCGTCGCCGAGGACGGCCGCCGCAAGACCTTCAAGGTGGACGTGCCGGCGAACGGCCAGGTGAAGCGCATCTGGCTGTTCGACGAAGAGCGCTGGAGCGATGGGTAGCTTCGGTCTGTCCGTCCTCGCCGCGCTCGCCGGCGAGGCGGTCGCGGTGCTCCCCGGGCTCGTCGGCAGCGAGGAGGACGAGATCCGCGCGGCGCTCGCCGAGGTGGGCCTCGAGGACGCGCGCCTGTTGCCCCCGGACGAGTTCGTCGCCCGCATCGACGTCGTCCCCGTCACCACGCTGCCCGCCGACGACTGCGGCGGCCCCGTCGAGATCGCCGACTGGCGAGAGCGCCTCGAGGACGCCCGCGGGCGCCTCCAGATGCTCGACTTCGCCGGCTCGCTGACCGACCTCGTCGCGCTGGAGGTCGAGGTCGTCTGCATCACCGCGCCGCTGGGCGCGTCGGACCTCTTCCGCCTCGAGCTCTCGGTCGCGGAGGCGCACACGTTCCTCGCCGCCGCCGCGTCCGGCGACGCCGTGGGCTTCCACGCGGGCGAGGCCACCGCCGCGCTCGAGCGGGCCGCCGTCGTCGGCGCGTCGCTGGCGCCGCCGGCCGACGTCGGGCCCGAGGTGCTCGCCGCCTACGACGTCGTGAAGAAGCGCGCCGACCCCGCGAAGCGCCCGCGCGTCGCCGTCGCCGGGCCGGGCGCGCGCGTGGGCGCCCGCTTCGGGGGGAGGCCCATCCCGGACGGCCCGTTCGAGGCCGCCGCCGGCCCCAACCTCGTCCAGGCGGCGAGCGGGCCGGTCGTGACGGCCGCCGCGGTCGTGGACCTCGCGCCGCGCTCCCGCACGCTGCTCTGGCTGGCGCCGGGCGGGGTCCCGCGCACCCGCGGCGACGTGGTCCAGCAGATCCTCGCGCTCACCCGCGGCGGCGGCTCCCCGGAGGGCCGGGCGCTGCTCGCGGCGGCGGCCGGGCTCTTCGGCGACGACGTCGTGTACGTCGCGCAGCTGTCGACCGGGGTCGAGGTCTGGCGGCCGGAGGGCGGCACGCTCGTCCGGGTGGGGGGCTCGCCCGGGCCCGCCGCGAGGCCCTCCGCGGCCGTCGACCGGTGGGATCTGGTGCTCGGTGCCGGGCTCGCCGGCGGCTGGTCCGACGTGGGGGGCGGAGACCTCGAGGGCCTCGGCGGCGCGCGCGTCGGCCCGGCGGTCTGGGGGCGCGTGGGCGTCTCCGACTGGGCGTCGGTGGCGATCGCCGTGCACCCCGACGCCGTGTGGGAGGAGAACCCCGAGGACCTCGGCGGCGGCACCCTGTTCCGCGCGACCGTCCCGGCCCGCGCGGGGGTCCGCGTCGGCCGGCGAGCCAGCGCCCTCGTGCCCGAGGCCGGCCTCGACCTCGGCTGGCACTACTTCGGCGCGTTCGGCGACGTGCAGCGCATGAGCGTGCTGCTCGTGGGCGCGGCGGGCGCGAGCGCGAGCATCGGCGAGACCGCGGCGGCGCGGGTCGAGGTCTACGGCGGCACCGGCATCGGGTACCGCGTGGCCGGCGCGTGGGCGGGGCTCGAATGGCGGAGGTAGGCGACACCGCCGCCCTCGACACCGGCACCGAGTGCGCGAGCGTCCGCGACTGCGACGGCGACGGCTACGAGGCCGTCGGCGTGGGCGGCGACGACTGCGACGACGGCGACGCCGCCACCCACCCGGGCGCCGCCGAGGGTTGCGGCGACCTCCGCGACGACGACTGCGACGGCGCCACCGACGAAGGGTGCGAGGCGGAGGGCCTCCCCGATCCGGGCGGCCTCGCGTGGATCTGCGGGGTCGAGAGCCCCGCGGTCGGCCTCGTGCTCCTCGTCTCCGCCGCCGTGGCCCTGCTCCGTCGAGGCCCGAGGCCCGCATGAGAGTGCTCTTCGTCGACGACGAGGCCGAGAACGTCGAGTTCGTCGCCCGTACGCTCCGCGACGCGCTCGACGCCGACGTGCTCGTGGTCACGTCCGTGGAGGAGGCGGTCGCCGCGCTGCACGCGGGGCGCTTCGATCTCGTCGTCGCCGACGTGTTCATCCCGCTGGGAGACGAGCCCCGCGCGGCGATGGGCCCGCGCGCCCGGCGTTACGCCGAGCACGTCGAGCACCTCGGCGGCCTCGTGCTGCTGGACGAGCTCGACCGCGTCCCCGACGCGCCGCCGCTCCTCGCGCACACGGCCTGCGTCGACCCCGTGTTGATCGAGCTCCTCGGCGAGCGCGTGATCGAGCGCGTACGCAAGCCCGCGCACCCGGAGGTGCTGCTGAACGCGGTGTTGCGGGCCCTGCGCGGGGGGTAGGCTACTTCCCGGGTGGGGGCGCGGGCGTGCGCGTCTCGACGTGGCGGCGCTTGCCGGCGAAGAACCGCACGCCGAGGGCCCCCGCCGCGCGGAACCACACCCAGGGCGGGACGAGGAGCGAGCGCCCGTCGAGCAGCGGCTCCGGCACCACGGCGGGCCGTTCCGGCATGGCGGTGTGCACCTCCGCGACCCAGCGCGGACCCTCCTCGTCGAGCACGAGCTGCGTGTGCGGGTCGCACATCGAGGGGAGGAAGCGGGCGATCCACGCGACCGTCTCGCGCGTGGCGGGCTCCTGGAGGATGACGGGGCTCGCGAGCCGCAGCCGTTGCCCGTCGGCCTCCATGCTCAGGATGCGGAAGCCGAGGCCGGGCGGGCCGGCGACGAGCTGCTGGGCGACGTGGGCGACCACGCGCGCCCGCGGCGCGCGGAAGGTGCCGGGGGCCTGCGTGCGGAGGACCTCGTCCCGATCGATGCGCAGCTCCTCGATGCGTCCCGGCACCCAGCTCATCCAGCGGGCGTCGACCGCGAGCGCGTCCTCGAGGTACGCGAGCTCGGCGAGCCCCACCTCCTCGAAGGGGCCGCCCATCTCGCGCTCGAGCGCCTCGCGGAGCTCGTCGAGCTGGCGCCGCGTGAACGGCCGGCCGCGCAGCGCGACCTCCTCGGCGAGCAGGATCCAGCGCTCGGGCTCGTGGAGGTGCTGGCTCCGGTGCAGGAGCGCCTCGACGCGCCCGGAGTCGAGGTCGTCCTCGCGGACGATGGCCGTGTAGGTGCCGACCGCGACGCGCTCGTCGGCGCCGGAGAGCACGATCCCCACGGCCTGACCGGCCTGGTCGTGGTCCTGGATGCACGTGACCGCGCGCCGCGGCTCCGCCTCGGCGTGCGCGCCGCGGGCGAGCGCCCAGATGCGGTCCGAGGGGAGGATGTGCTCTTCGCCCATCGCCGCGCGCAGCGCTTCGAGGTCGCGCATCTCGGCGGACAACCCGCCGAAGAGCCGCTTGAGCCAGCCCGCCTCGTGGATGAGGTCGTCGGCCCACTCCTGCGCCTCCTCGGCCCAGTCGCGGTCGCCGTGGGGCTCCTTGTGTTGCCACACGCACTGCATGAAGCAGAGGAGGTGCCCCACCTGGTAGCGGAAGTAGGGGCCCGGCGGGTGGCGGAGCCGCTCGGCGACCCACGCCTGCAGGTGCTTCGGGAGCGCCTGCGCGCGCTCGCGGATGGTCTCGCCCTCGGCCTCGCCGCACCGCCCGTCCGCCCACGCGACGACGAGCATGGGCAGGAAGGGCAGGACGTCCGGCTCCGGGTCGGCGAACCCGAGATCGCGCCACAGCCGGCGATCGATGGCTGCCAGCAGCTCGGATCTACGCTGACGATGTGGCAAGCATGCCCTCGGCGGTTTGATCCAGGGGTCGCTCGGGTGTATGTGGGCCGCCCGCCACGGTGGCGGAGGCACCCGGAGATAGCATGTCCCGCGCTGCGGGTCGAATCGGCTGGTTCCTCGTCTGGGCCGTCGTCTTCTGCGACATCGGGACCTCCGTGTACTACGTGCCGGGCATCCTGTACGGGGCCACGGGCGACCGCGCCGGGTTCTTCGTGGTCTCCACGATGCTCGCGTTCCTGCTGCTGTGCGTGAAGGAGGTGGAGGTCACGCGGCGCTTCCCCAGCGGCGGCGGCGTGGTCGCGCTCGCCGACCGCGCGTTCGGCCCCTGGTGGGGCTGCCTCGGGGGGCAGCTCATCATGGTCGACTTCTTCCTCACCGTCGCCATCAGCGCGGCCAGCGGCGTCTACTACGTCTCCAGCGTGGCCCACCTCGGCGGGCTCGTCCTGCCCGTCACGCTGGTGTGCCTCGCGATCCTCTGCGGGCTCAACATCGTCGGCATCAAGGAGAGCGCGCGCGTCAGCACCGTGCTCGCCCTCGGTGCCTTCCTCGTGAACCTCGGCGTGCTCGGCTTCACGTTCGCGAACGCGCCGGCCGAGGTGTGGGCGCGTTTCCCGGCGGAGTTCGCCGATCTGGGCAACCTGACCCCGTGGCACGCGCTGGTCGGCTACTCCGGCGCATGGCTCGCGTTCTCGGGCCTCGAGTCGATGTCGCAGATCGCGCCCGCGATGCGCGACCTCGGCGACACCCCCCGCCGCGGCATGATCGCCGTCGCGCTGAGCTTCCTGCTCACGGCGCCCATGCTCACGTTCATGTCGACGTTCTCGCTCCCGGCGGAGGTGAAGGCCGCGGACAGCGAGCACTTCATCTCCGAGCTCGCCGGCATCTGGGGCGGCCACGGCCCGAAGCTCGCGGTGGTGGTGACGGCGGCGTCGCTGCTGCTCTTCGCCGCGAACACGGCGATCATCGGCAACTACCACGTCCAGGTCGCGCTCACGCGCCGCGAGTTCCTGCCGGCCGGCCTCGGCGCGCTCTCGCACCGCTTCCAGACGCCGTACCGCGCGATCCTGCTCTGCACGCTGGTGCCGGCCGTGGTGCTGGTGCTGTCGGGCGGAAACATGGCGACGCTCGGCGGGCTCTACGCGTTCGGGCTCCTCGGCGCGTTCACGTTGTCGAGCATCGGCATCGACGTGTTGCGCTGGCGGGACGGCGAGCGCGGCCTCAACTTCTGGATCGGCGTGCTCACGAGCGTCGCCGTGGTTGTCGCGTTCGTCGTGAACCTCGTGGCGAAGCCCGGCGCGACCGCGTTCGGCGGCGGGCTCACCGTGATCGGGATGCTCGTGGCGGCCGGCACGCGCGGGGGCTGGTGGGAGCGGGCCCTCACGAAGATCCCGCGGATGGCGCCCCCGCTCGAGGTCGAGACGCAGGAGGTCGAGTTCCTCACGCTCGAGAAGGCGCTCCAGCGCGGGCGGGACGAGGTCCCCGGCATCCTCGTCGCCGCGCGCGGCGCGTCCCGGAAGCTCGTGCGCGAGGCGGCCGACCGCGCGAAGGCCCGCGGGCAGGACCAGCTCTACCTGCTCTACGTCGACGAGGTCCCCGGGCTCTTCTACCCGCAGCTCGCGGCGCCCACGCCGGAGGGCCTCACGGTCATCGAGAGCTCCAGCCAGTACATCCGCGAGGCGGGTCTCCGGCCCGTGCCGCTCTGGGGCCTGTCGCACTCCGCGGCCGCCACCGTCGCGGAGTACGCCGAGGCACTCGGGTGCGACACGGTCGTGATCGGCGCGACGCAGCGCACGTTTTTGTGGCACGCGCTCCGCGGGAAGTTCATCCAGGACCTGCTGCGGCACCTGCCCGGCAGCATTCGCCTCATCGTCGTCGGTTAGCCCCGGATAAGATGCGCGCCGTGCCCGATCCGCATCGCCTGCTCTTCGTCTGCACCGCCAACATCTGCCGCTCGCCCATGGCCGACGCGCTCGCCCGCCGCTACGCCTCGGAGCGCGGCTGGCACGTCGAGGTCCTCTCGGCGGGCACCCACGCCCGGCCGGGCGACCCCGCCGCCGCGAACGCGGTGAAGGCCGTCCGCGAGGTGGGCGCCGATCTGGCGTCGCATGCGTCGCAGCCGATGTCGGAGGCGCTGGTGGCGTGGGCCGACCGCATCCTCGTGATGGAGATGCGCCACGCCTCGCACATCCGCGAGACGTTCGCCGGCGCCGACGAGAAGGTGCAGATGCTGGGCACCTTCGGCGGGCTCGTCGAGATCGACGACCCGTACGGGAGCTGGATCTTCACCTACCGCCGCCGTCGCGACGAGATCCGGCGGTGCGTCGAGAACTTCATGGACCGGCTGCCCCCCCGGCCGCTTGCCGGCCCCTCGACCTCCCGCTAAGCCGGACGGCCCATCCGGAGCCTCCATGTTCGGCAGCACCCCCGACTCCCCCGCGCCTCCCGTCGACGTCCCCGGCGAGGGCCAGCTCAAGGCCCTCTTCCGCACCACGATGGGCGACATCGAGATCGAGCTCTTCGAGAAGGAGGCGCCGCGCACCGTCGCCAACTTCGTCGGGCTGGCGCTGGGCAAGGTGGAGTGGACCGACCCGACGGGCAAGAAGTCGTCGCGCCCGCTCTACAACGGCACGATCTTCCACCGCGTCATCCCGCAGTTCATGGTCCAGGGCGGCGATCCGCAGGGCGACGGCCGCGGCGGCCCGGGGTTCCGGTGGAAGGACGAGCCGAGCGCGCTCCGGCTCAAGCACGACCGCCCGGGCATGCTCTCGATGGCGAACGCCGGCCCGAACACGAACGGCAGCCAGTTCTTCCTCACCGAGGTCCCCACCCCGCACCTCGACGGCCGCCACGCGGTCTTCGGGCGCGTGGTCACCGGGCTGGATCTCGTCTCGAAGATCGCGCGCGTGCCCCGCAACCAGAACGACCGCCCGCTCACCCCGGTGAAGCTGTCCGAGGTCGTGGTCTACCGCGGCAACCGCCCGGTCTAGGTCACTGACCACTGACCACTGACCACTGACGACTCCGTAGCGCGCGAACGCGCGCTACGGACAGTAGACCTCGCGCCACTCGTCCGTGTTGTTCGTCTCGTCGCACTCGCTGACGGCCTCGCCGTCGTCGACGCGCACCTCGAAGCCGCGCTCGCCGACGTCGGAGGGGTCGAGCTCGAACGTGATGCCGGCGAGCTTTTCGCCGGCGGCTACGGCCGGGAGCGCCTGCGACGCGATCTCCCGCGGCGTGTCCTCGATCGTCCAGAGCGAGACGTACGCCTGCCCGTCGGACACGTCCGCGCCGCCCTGGTTGGCGACCTGCACGCTCACCTCGACGGGGCCGTAGTCGCAGTCGGCGACACACACGTCCGTCACGCTGGCGACGAGGTCGGGCGTGGAGGGGTCGTCGGCGGCGACGCGGGCCCGGTACACGTTGTACTTGAGCCAGCTCGCCTCCGGGTTCTGCGGGACGCTGCCGTCGGGGTTGATGTTGGTGATCGCGAAGTCGTGCACGTTCCAGGTGGTGCCCGCCGCGGGCCAGCCGTCGCCGGCGTGCTCGTAGACGGTCACGGCGCTGCTGGCACCGTAGTGGGCCACCACGATCTCCGCGTGCCCGTCGGCGTCGATGTCGGCGACGGTCGGGTACTCGAAGATGGTCGGCGAGGCGTGGGTCGTGTCGGTGAACAGCTCGCGGCCCGTGGCGCCGTCGAAGATCGTGAACGAGCTCTGGTCGGCGAACAGGACCTCCAGCGCGCCGTCGTTGTTGAGGTCGTAGCCCGAGCAGCCGGCGAGGCCGGACGTGTCGTCCATCGGCACGGACCACACCTGCGTGCCGTCCATCTCGTACATGACGAAGTTCTGGTACGCGGGCCAGGCCACCTCGGCGACGCCGTCGCCGTCGAAGTCCGCGGCGCACGGGGGGCCGGGCTGCGCGGTCGTGTTGTAGGTCGTCGAGTAGATCTCGGTCCCGTCGTGCTCGTAGAGCGACCAGTTCTTGCCGACGAAGCCGATCTCCGCCTCGTCGTCCTCGTCCGCGTTGATGAGGACCGGCCAGAAGCCGTACGTGCCGACCTCGCCGCTGTCCCAGATCAGGTCGCCGTCGCTGTCGAAGAGCGCGCCCTCGAGCGCGATCTCCTGGTCGCCGTCGTTGTCGACGTCGCCGACGCCGGCGATGCGGTAGATCCAGCCGCCGCCGCTGGTGGCCTCGAGGTCGAAGAGCACGTCGCCCGTACGCCCGTCGAGCACGGTGTTGTCGTGGAGGACCTCGGGCCAGCCGTCCTCGTCGAGGTCGGCGACGTTGAACATCATGTAGTTGAGCGACGTGAGGCGGTCGTCGGCGACCCACTTGTCGGTGCCGTCGCCCTCCAGCGCGTAGGTCTGGCCCTGCGTATTGGCGGCGACGACGTCCGGGTACCCGTCGGCGTCGACGTCCGCGATGATGACGCTGCCGTACCCGTTGGTGCCCGACTTGGTCCACTTCTCGATGCCGGTCGCGCCGTCGATCGCGACGACGGTGTTGTTGGACAGGGAGAGCACCACCTCGGGCGAGTCGTTCTCGTCGACGTCGCCGTCGCCGTCGTCGTCGTCGAGGTTGCCGATCACGGGCGTGAACCAGCTGTTCTTGCCGGCGCCCCAGGTCCACTTGACCTGGACGTTCCACGGGTCGTCGACCTCCTCGCCGCCGCCGGAGCCGGTCGTGCCCTGGCACTCCTCCACCATCTCGACGGAGCCGGCGTCGCCCGCGTTCGGCTGCGGGCAGTCCTGCTCCATGCAGTTGGCGAGGCCGTCGCCGTCGTCGTCGGGGTAGCCCTCGTCCACGTTGCCGTCGCCGTTGTCGTCGAGGCCGTTGCAGTCCTCGTCGATCGGCGCGGTGGTGTCCGTGTCTTCCGTCGGGAAGGTGACGGGGTCGCCGGTGTCGAAGCCGGCGTCGTCGTTCTTGCCTTGCAGCTCGTTGTCGACGCTGCAGGCGGCGAGCAGGGCGGTCAGGAGGATGCGGATCATGGGCACCAGACCTCGTCCAGATCGTCTTCGTTGTTGGTCTCGTCGCACTCGTTGACGGCGCCGGTCCCGTTGCCGTCGTCGTCGATCACCGCCACGAAGCCGTACGTCCCGAGGTCCGCGGTCGTGAGCGCGAACTCGACGCCCTCGATCTTCGTCCCCGCGGGGACCGCGGGCAGGGTGGTGGTCGCGACGAGGCGGCGCTCGGTGCGCTCGTCGGCGTAGAGCGCGAGCGTGGCGCCGGCGTCCACGTCGAGGCCGCCCTTGTTGGCGACCTGCACGCTGACGGCGACCTCGCCGTACTCCGTGCAGTCGGACACGCACACCTCGAGGATCGAGGCGATCAGGTCCGGCGAGGAGGGGTCGTCCGCGGCGACGCGCGCGCGGTAGACGTTGTACTTCGTCCAGTAGGGCTCGGGCGCGGCGGGCACGTTCCCGTCGGGCTCGACGTTCGTGATGGCGAAGTCGTGGATGGCCCAGGTGCTGCCGGCGGCGGGCCAACCGTCGCCGTCGTGCTCGATGGCCTTGAGCACGCCCCAGGCGGCGCCGTAGTTGCTGGTGAAGAGGATCTCCGCGTGCCCGTCGGCGTCGAGGTCGGCGACGGTCGGGTACTCGAAGACGGTGCCCGACCGGTGCCCGGAGTCGACGTACAGCTCCGCGCCGGTGGCGCCGTCGAAGATCGTGAACGTGGTCTGGTCGGCGAAGAGGATCTCGAGCGCGCCGTCGTTGTTGACGTCCCAGCCGGAGCAGCCGGCGAGGCCGGAGGTGTCGTCCATGTTCACGGACCAGACGGGGGTGCCGTCCAGCTCGTACATCACGAGCGTCTGGTAGCCGGGCCAGGCCACCTCGGTCTCGCCGTCGCCGTCGAAGTCCGCGGCGCAGGGCGGGCCGGGCTGCGCGGTGCGGCCCCAGCTCACGCTGTAGATCTCGGTCCCGTCGTCCTCGACGAGCGTCCAGTTCTGGCCGACGAAGCCGATCTCGGCCTCGTCGTCGCCGTCCGCCTGCACGACCACGGGCCAGAACCCGTAGCTGCCGCGCTCGCCGGTGGTCCAGAGCAGCGACCCGTCGCTGTCGTAGGCCGCGCCGTTCATGAAGATCTCCTGATCGCCGTCGAGGTCCGCGTCGGCGACGGCGGCGATGCGGTACGGGCCGTCGGAGCCGACGTTCAGGTCGAACTCGAGGCTGCCGTCCTCGCCGTTGAGCACGAGGTCGTCGGCGATGATCTCGGGCGCGCCGTCCGCGTCGAGGTCCGCCACGGAGATGAGCGGGTAGGTGGTCTGGGTGGGGGCGACCGAGGCCTCCCACTTCAGCGAGCCGTCGCCCTCGAGCGCGATCGGGTACGACCCCTGCTTGTAGGCGACCACGTCGGGGAGCCCGTCGGAGTCGACGTCGGCGATGACCGCGGCCGCGTACGGCGAGCTGCCGCTCCACACCCACTTCTCGGTGCCGGTCGCGCCGTCGATCGCGACGATGTAGCCGCGGGAGGCGAAGGCGTTGATCACGACCTCGGGCGAGTCGCTCTCGTCGATGACGCCGTCGCCGTTGTCGTCGTCGAGGTTGCCGATGACGGGCTGGACGTAGGAGTTGGTTGCGCTCGAGTCGGTGGAGGGCGCGCGGAACGTCCACTTGGTCTTGACGCTCCAGGGGTCGACGACCTCGCTGCCGCCGCCGCCGCCGTCGGTCGTGCCCTGGCACTCCTCGGTGATCTCGACGCTGCCCTCGCTGCCCACGTTCAGGGGCGGGCACTCGTTGTCCATGCAGTCGGCGCGGCCGTTGCCGTCGTCGTCCGGGAAGCCTTCGTCGACGGTGCCGTCGCCGTTGTCGTCCTCGCCGTTGCACTCCTCGTCGACGGGCGGCGTGGTGTCCGTGTCGTCCGTCGGGAACGTGACGGGCTCGCCGGTGTCGAACGAGGGGTCGGTGTTCTTCCCCGTCAGCTCGTTGTCGACGTTGCAGGCGGCGACGAGCGCGATCAGCAGGCATGGACGGGCCACGCGTCCTCCGATGGGCGTGCGTACGGTACCACTCAAGGGCAGGAGACGTCCGCCCATTCGTCGCGGTTGTTCTCCTCGTCACACTCCTCGACCGAGCCCCGGCCCGTGCCGTCGTCGTCCACGGACACCACCCACCCGTCGGTGCCGACGTCCTCCACGAGCAGCTGGATCTCGACGCCGTCGAGCTTCGTGCGCGCGGGGATCGCCGGGAGGCCCCAGCGGTTCAGGTAGCGCAGCGTGCCGCCGTCGTTCGCGTAGAGCGTGAGCCACGCGCCCGCGGGCACGGTCTCGTCGCCGACGTTCGCCACCTGGATGGCGACGCGCGCGGGCCCGTAGGTGCAGTCCGCGACACACGCGTCGGTGAAGGCGACCGTGAGGTCCGGCGGCGACTGCGCGTCGTCGGCCGGGCGCGCCCGGTAGACGTTGTAGGTCGTCCACGAGGGCTCGGGCGAGGCGGGGACGCGCCCGCTGGGGTCGACGTTCGTGACCGCGAAGTCGTGGACCGCCCAGGTGGCCCCCGCGGAGGGCCAGCCGTCGCCGTCGTGCTCGAACACCGTGACGGCCGCCCAGACGGTGTCGGTGTTGTAGTCCCACACGCTGCCGGCGATCAGGATGTCCGCGTGGTCGTCGTGGTCCACGTCGGCGACGGTCGGGTACTCGAACACGGTGCCCGAGCGGTGGTTGCCGTTCGCGTACAGCGCGCTCCCGTCCGCGCCGGCGAGGATTCGGAAGGCGTACTGGTCGGCGTAGAGCACCTCGAGCGCGCCGTTGCCGTCGACGTCGTAGCCGGAGCACCCGGACAGCCCCGACGAGTCGTCGATCGAGGCGGACCACACCGCCGTGCCGTCGAGCTCGTACATGACGATCTCGTCGTACGCGGGCCACACCACCTCGGCGAGGCCGTCGCGGTCGAAGTCGCCGGCGCACGGCGGGCCGGGCTGGTTGGGGTTCCGCGACGCGTAGGACACCGAGTAGATCACGTCGCCGTCGTGCTCGAAGAGCGACCAGCGCTGGCCGACGAAGCCCACCTCGGCCTCGTCGTCGTCGTCGGCCTGCAGGATCACGGGCCAGAGCCCGTAGCCGCCCTCCTCGCCGGCGTCCCAGATCTCGCTCCCGTCGCTGTCGTAGAGCGCGCCGGCCATCGCGATCTCCTGGTCGCCGTCGAGGTCGACGTCGGCCACCGCCGCGATGCGGTAGGGCGCGGACAGGGGCACGCCGCCGCCGATCCAGAACTCGGTGTCGCCGTCGACGCCGTCCAGCACGAGGTCGTCGGCGATCACCTCGGGCCGGCCGTCGCCGTCGAGGTCGGCGACGGACATGAGCGGGTAGAGCGAGGCGGCGGTCGGGGCGTCGGTCGCGTGCCACTTGAGTCGGCCGGTGCCTTCGAGCGCGATCGGGCGCCCCTCGTCGTCGAAGCCCACCACGTCGGGCGAGCCGTCGGCGTCGACGTCGGCGATGATCGCCGATCCGGTCGGGAGCGCCCCCTCGCGTGCCCACCGCTGGTCGCCCGTGGCGCCGTCCATCGCGACGATCCACGCGTGTGTCCGGTCGTCCGCGTCGCCGTCGAGGTCGGGCATCATGAAGACCGCCACCACCTCGGGGGTGTCCTCCTCGTCGATGACGCCGTCGCCGTTGTCGTCGTCGAGGTTGCCGGCGACGGGCTGGGAGTAGGACCAGACCGCCTCGGGGTCCTCGTCGGGCGCGTCGACCTGCCACTTCACGCGGGCGCTCCACGCGTCGGTCAGCGGCAGGTCGGGGTCGGCCCCCATCGCGACGCAGGCGGCCGAGACCGTCGCGACGTCCGTGACCCCGACGTCGAGCGCCGGGCACTCCGCCTCGAGGCAGTCGGCGAGCCCGTTGGCGTTCGCGTCGGCCCAGCCCTCGTCGGTCACGCCGTCGCCGTCGTCGTCCTCGCCGTTGCAGAATTCGCCGAGCTGGTTGGGGAAGGGGCCCGTGTCGGTGGTGGGCCCGTCGCCGCCCGTGTCGTCCGTGCCGCCGCCGCCGGGCTTGGTCGGGTTCAGGCGGTTGTCCGGCGTACACGCGAGCAGGAGCAGCAGGGAGGAGAGCATCGGAGCACGAAGCGTACCCTGCATGGGTTAGACTCGCGCGCCGAGGAGGCCCCGGATGTCCAGCGACATGGACGCGCTCGTCGAACGGATCGCGGCGCGCGTGCGCCAGCAGCTTCAGGCCGCGGAGCAGCAGCACGACGTGCCGCCGCTGGGCGTGGTCCGCGGCACCTGGCAGGACGAGAGCGCGCTGCGGCTCGAGCTGGGCGGGGCCGACCGGGTGGGGACCGACGGCGAGGCGCCGGCGAACGTGCCCGCCGCCCACGTCGCGCGCCGCATCGACCACACGCTGCTCAAGCCCGAGGCCACCCGCGCGGACCTCGTGAAGCTCTGCACCGAGGCGCGCCAGTACAGCTTCGCGAGCGTCTGCGTCAACACGACGTGGGTGCCGCTCTGCAAGGAGCTCCTGAAGGGTAGCCCGGTGATGACCATCTGCGTGGTCGGTTTCCCGCTCGGCGCGGCCACCTCCCGGGCGAAGGCCGCGGAGACGCGCGAGGCGATCGCCAACGGCGCCGACGAGATCGACATGGTCGTCAACATCGGCCTCCTGAAGTCGGGCGAGCACGACCGCGTGTTCGACGACGTCCGCGCGGTGGTGGAGGCGGCGGCCGGACGGCCGGTGAAGGTCATCCTCGAGACCCACGTGCTGACCCGCGAGGAGAAGATCGCGGCCTGCGCGATCTCGAAGGCGGCCGGCGCCGCGTTCGTGAAGACGTCGACGGGCTTCTCGGGGGGCGGGGCCACGGTCGAGGACATCGCGCTCATGCGCGCGGTCGTGGGCCCGGACATGGGCGTGAAGGCCTCCGGCGGCGTGCGCACCGCGGACGACGCGCGGAAGATGCTCGCCGCCGGCGCCGACCGCCTCGGCGCGAGCGCCAGCGTGGCGATCGTGACGGGCGGCGTCGGGAAGGGGGCGTACTAGGCGGTGCCGCGCGTCTGCCTCGTCGTCGCCGACTCGCTCGGGGTGGGCGCCATGCCGGACGCCGAGGCCTGGGGCGACGCGGGCGCCGACACGCTCGGGCACATCGCGGAGACGCAGGACCTGCGGATCCCGAACCTCGCGGCCCTCGGCCTCGCCAGCATCCGGCCCCTGCGCGGCGTGCCGGCGGCCGCGAGCCCGACCGGCGCGTACGGGAAGCTGGCCATCGCCGGCGCCGGGAAGGACACGATCGCCGGCCACTGGGAGATCGCCGGCGTACGCGTGAGCGAGCGCTTCGACGTGTTCTACGAGGGCTTCCCCGCCAAGCTCATGGCCGAGTACGAGGCCGCCACCGGCGAGGGCTGGCTCGGCAACGTCCCGGCGAGCGGCACGCAGATCATCCAGGAGCTCGGCGAGCAGCACGTCCGCACCCGCAAACCCATCGTCTACACGAGCGCGGACAGCGTGTTTCAGATCGCGGCGCACGAGGAGGTCATCCCCGTGAAGCGCCTCCACGAGATCTGCCGGCAGGCGTTCGACGTGGTGAAGCGCTGGGGCGTCGCCCGCGTCATCGCGCGGCCGTTCGTCGGCACGCCCGGCGCGTACGTGCGCACCGAGAACCGCCGCGACTTCGCGCTGCAGCCCCCCCGCGACACCGTCATGGACAAGCTCCTCGCGAAGGGCGTCCCCACGGTGTCGGTCGGCAAGATCCAGAGCATCTACGGCGACCGCGGGTTCAGCCGGGCGATCAAGGCCGGCAACAACGCGACGATCACGCAGGCGACGATCGACGCGCTCGACGGCGAGGGACTCGTCTTCGCGAACCTCGTGGACTTCGACATGCTCTACGGCCACCGTCGCGACCCCGCCGGCTACGCCCGCGCCCTCGAGGCGCTCGACGCGCGCATCCCCGAGATCCTCGACCGCTTGGGCCCCGACGACCTGTTCCTGCTCTGCGCCGACCACGGCAACGACCCCACCTTCCCCGGCACCGACCACACGCGCGAGTACGTGCCCGTGCTGGCGTGGCGCCGCGGGGGGAAGGGGGGCGACCTCGGCACGCGCGACACGCTCGCCGACGTGGGCGCCACCGTGGCGGAGTGGCTCGGTGTCGAGATCGACGAGGGCACGAGCTTCGCGGGGGCGCTCCGGTGATCGACGAGATCCTGCGGATAAAGCGCGCCGGCGGGGCCCTGACGGGCGAGCAGATCGAGTGGTTCGTCCGCGGCGTCGTCACCGGCGAGGTCTCGCGCCCGCAGGCGGCCGCCTGGCTCGCGTTCGGGTTCGTGCACGGCCTCGACGACGCCGAGTCCGTCGCGCTCACCCGCGCGATGACCGACTCGGGCGACCGCCTGTCCTGGCCCGGGATCGAGGGCCCGTTCGTCGACAAGCACTCCACCGGCGGCGTCGGCGACAAGGTGTCGCTGATCCTCGCGCCGCTGTGGGCCGAGCTGGGCTGGAAGGTCCCGATGATCTCGGGCCGCGGGCTCGGCCACACCGGCGGCACGCTCGACAAGCTCGAGGCCATCCCCGGCTACCGCTGCGACCTCGACGACGCCGCGCTCCGCCGCGCGCTCGCGGACGTGGGCTGCTTCGTCAACGGCCAGACCGCCTCGCTGGCCCCCGCCGACCGCGTGCTCTACGCGCTCCGCAACGAGACGCAGACGGTCGAGTGCATCCCGTTCATCGTCGCGAGCATCCTCTCCAAGAAGCTCGCCGAGGGGCTCGATCGGCTCGTGCTCGACGTGAAGGTGGGCTCGGGCGCGTTCATGAAGACCGAGCGGGACGCGCGCACGCTCGCGGAGGCGATGGTGCGCGTCGGCAACGGCGCCGGCGTCGAGACCCGCGCGCTCCTCACCGACATGGAGCAGCCGCTCGGGCGGGCCTGCGGCAACGCGCTGGAGGTCCAGGAGTCGATCGACTGCCTCAAGGGCGGCGGCCCCGACGACCTCCGCGACCTCACGGTGCGCCTCGCGGGGCACCCCGAGGCGGCCTCCATGCTCGCGAGCGGGCGCGCCTACGAGCGGTTCGAGCGCATGGTGCACGCCCACGGCGGCCGCCTGCGCGCGCTCGAGACCGAGGCGCGCGTCGAGGAGCACCGCGCCCCCCGCGCCGGCGTCGTGACGCGCTGCGACGCGATGGGCATCGGCCGCGCCGCGTTCGTGCTCGGCGCCGGGCGGCTCCGGGCCGAGGATCCGGTCGATCCGAGCGTCGGCGTCACCGTCCTCAAGAAGGTCGGCGACCGCGTCGACGCCGGCGATCCGCTCGCGCTCCTCCACGTCGGCGATCGCGACGTCGAGCGCGCCCGCGCCGAGGTGGCGGGCGCCTTCGAGATCGGCGAGGATGCGCCCCCGCGCGCCCTCGTCCTCGGAGAGATCGGATGATGCTCGTCGCCGGCCTCGCCTGGGCCGTCACCACCCCCGCCGTCCCGCGCATCACGACCGACCCTCTGCTCCCCCAGGCGTACCGCTCGGTGCCCCCCGGCAAGTACCCGTGCACGGTCGACGTCGACGTCTCGGCCGAGGGCCGCGTCACCGACGTGCGCGCCGTGGAGTGCGACGAGGACGCGCTCTACGCGCTCGCCACCGCGATCGTGCAGTGGGAGTGGACGCCCGCGCGGCAGGACGGCGTCGCCGTCGCCAGCACGGTCGCGTACACCTCGGAGTTCGAGGTGCGATCGCTGCTGCCGCGCAAGCACGTCGTGGGCTTCGTCGGCGGCGCGGTCCACGCCGGCGGCGCGGGCTGGTTCGGCGCGGAGGGGCGCATCCACCTCGGCGAGACCCTCTCGGTCACCGCGGGCGTCGACCTCGACCGCGACATGCTCGAAGGCACGAACGAGGCCTTCTGGCTCCCGACGTTCCGCGCCGACGTGGCGCTCTCGTCCCGCCGGCGCCACTTCGAGCACCGCGGCATCTACGGCGTCACGCTCGGCGCGATCGGCGACCCCTACGGCGCGGCCGGCGGCTACTTCGCCTTCCGGGGCGAGCTGATGACCGGCATCCCCGGCCTCTCGGTGGGCGGCGACGCCGGGCTCGCCATGTTGCTCAGCGACCCCCCGACCTTCGACGACGTCGGGTACTGGGAGCGCTTCGGCGCCTCGTTCGTCTACCCCTGGCTTCGGACCTCGCTGATCTGGTACGCGCCCATCCCTCGCGACCAGTTCGTGGTCATCCCGCGCGAGCACGACCCGGTCGTGTACGAGCCGATCCCCATCGTGGAGGAGCCGCCGCCGGACCGCGACGGCATGGCCTTCGAGGGCGTGCGCGCCGTCCACTGGTCGGAGATCGAGCCCGCCATCGGCTCGATCACGCCGACGGGGCCGGGCTTCGCGCTCTACCCGCCGGGCACCTACACCTGCAACGTGCGCGTGGTGGTCGATCCGGCGGGCAAGGCGAAGGCGGTGCGCGTCGAGAAGTGCCCCGCCGCCGGGCGCGCCGACGCCGAGGAGAACGTGAAGGGGTGGGAGTGGGACGCGCGGCCGGACGCCCCCGACGTCCAGTCGGTGTTCCCCGCGCCGATCTTCGTCGACCGCGAGGACGCCGAGCTGGTGCGCACGCAGTCGGTGCTGCTGCTCGAGGACGGGAAGACGAGGCCGCTCCCGCGCGGCGCGAACCCGCTGGTCTACGTGCACTCCCGCTTCGCGCCCGACTGGGGGGTCACGTTGCCCACGCGCGCCTGCTTCGTGGACGTCGACCTCGACGCGACCGGCAAGGTGCTCGACACCCGCTGGGTGAGCGGCGACGTCGAGGTCCGGCCGCGCGTCGAGGAGGCGTTGAGGCGCTGGGTGTTCTACCCGGTGGCCGTCGACGGCGAGCTCGCCCCGGTGCGCGTGCGCCTGTCGATGTGCGACGCTTGAGCGGATGCAGAAGCTCCTCGAGGGCCACACGTCGTTCCGGCGCGAGTACGCCTCGGGCGCCCGCGACTTCCTCTCGCGCCTCGCCGCCGAGCACCAGTCGCCCGACGCGCTCTACGTCGGGTGCTCGGACTCGCGGGTGGTCCCCGAGCTCCTGACCACGTCCTCGCCCGGGGACCTCTTCGTCGTCCGCAACATCGCCAACGTCGTGCCGCCCTTCGATCACGCCGACGCCAGCGTGGGCGCCGCGCTCGAGTACGCGGTGAACGTGCTCGAGGTGCCGCACGTGATCGTGTGCGGCCACTACGGGTGCGGCGGCGTGAAGGCGGTGCTGGACCACGCGCCGAAGGTGCGGAAGCTGCCGTCGTTGCGCGAGTGGCTCGACGGGATCGAGCGGTCCATCGACGCGAGCCGGCTCGAAGCCCTCGATCCGGACGAGCAGTGGCGCTACTCGGTCGAGGCCAACGTGCTCGCGCAGCTGGCGAACCTCACCACCTACCCCACGCTGCGCGAGCGGCTCGAGGCCGAGGCGCTGCGGCTGCACGGCTGGGTGTACGACCTCGCCTCCCAGCGCATCACGGTCTACGACGCCGTCGGCGAGACGTTCGTGGACGCGGAGCGGATCCTCGGGTGAGGATCGTCAGCTTCCTCGGGCTCTTCGGGCTCGTCGGCCTGGCGTGGCTCCTGTCCAGCCACCGCCGGCGGTTCCCCTGGCGCGTGGCGGCGTGGGGCCTCGCGCTGCAGCTCCTCTTCGGGCTCGTCGTGCTCTCGCCCGGCGCGCAGGCCTTCTTCTTCGAGTACGTCGACGCCGGCGTGAAGCGCCTCCTGTCCTTCGGCGAGCAGGGCGCCACCTTCCTCTTCCAGTCCATCGAGCCCCACCAGATCTCCGGGCCGGACGGCTCGCTGGCGACCTACGTGGGGCGCGTCTCGCCGCCGGTGAAGACGTTCGCGTTCTGGATCCTGCCGAGCATCGTCTTCTTCAGCTCGCTGATGTCGGTGACCTACCACCTCGGGCTGATGCAACGCGTCGTGAAGGGCATGGCGTGGCTCATGCACCGCACGATGCGGACGAGCGGCGCGGAGACGTTGTCCACCGCGGCCAACGTGTTCCTCGGCCAGACCGAGGCGCCGCTCATCGTCAAGCCGTTCGTGGCCCGCATGACGAAGAGCGAGCTCTTCTGCGTGATGCTCGGCGGCTTCGCCAACACCGCGGGCGGCGTGCTCGCCGCCTACGTCGGCTTCCTCCAGCACATCCCCGGCATCGCCGGCCACCTCGTGACGAGCTCGATCCTGTCGGCGCCGGCGAGCCTCGTCATCGCGAAGGTGATGATGCCGGAGACCGAGACGCCGGAGACCGCCACCTCGCTCGCCGTCCACGACGAGCGCCCCGATCGGAACGTGATGGAGGCGGCCGCGCGCGGGGCGAGCGAGGGCATGACGCTGGCGATCAACGTGGCCGCGATGCTGATCGCCTTCGTCGCGCTGATGGCGATGCTCGACTGGTCGCTCGCGACGGTCAGCGGGTGGATCTGCGAGCGGAGCGGCGCCGGGTGCGGATCGATCACGCTCACGCAGGTGTTGGGGTGGGTGTTCACGCCCCTCGCGTTGCTCATGGGCGTGGGCCTCGCCGAGGCCCCCACCGTGGGCATGCTGCTCGGAGAGAAGCTCGTCCTGACCGAGTTCGTCGCCTACATCCACCTCGGGGAGATCATGACCGGCCCCACGCCCCTGTCCGCCCGCGGCGCCGTGATCGCCAGCTACGCGCTCTGCGGCTTCGCGAACTTCGCGTCGGTGGGGATCCAGCTCGGCGGCATCGGCGGGATGGCGCCCGGTCGCATGGGCGACCTCGCGGAGCTCGGGCTCCGTGCGATGATCGGGGGGTCGCTCGCGACCTTCATGACCGCGTGCGTCGCCGGGATGATGCTCTGATGGAGCTCGCGCAGCTGCACACCTTCGCCGACGTGGACGCCGCCGCGCTCCTGCGCGAGCTGCTCCCGCCCGCGGTCCTGCACCGGCGCGCCACCCTCGGCCTCGCACGCCGCGAGTGGCGCCCGGCCGACGTGTGGGAGGGCGCGATCGAGCGGCTCGCCTTCACCTGGCAGCTCGAGGAGCCCGCCGCTCCCACGCTGTCGGACGAGGGCGTGGAGCTGCTCGGGCGAGGCGGGATCGCGCGACGGCACGCGCCCGTGCACGCGGCGGAGGTCCTCGTCCGGCGGATCGGCGACGGCCTCGTCACGATCCACTCCGATGCCGGGCAGCTCTCCTACGTCGCGGTCTACCGCGAGCGCCGGCTGGCGATGAGCCTCATGAAGCACGGGCGACGCCTCGTCCGTTGCGACGGGCACGTCGTGATGGTGGACGACCCGGTGAAGCGCTTCCCCGAGCAGGACGGCGTCGGGGTGCTGATCGCGGGGATGGCGCAGTGGCTGCGCGAGCCGCTGGAGCTCTCGCCCGAGGAGCGGATGCTCTTCCCCGACTGCCTCGCCGCGCTGACGTCCGAGTCGCCCGTGGACTGGCGGATCGAGAACGGTGACTGGCTCGGCGAGCGAGAGGGGATGCGCGGCTCGGGCTGACGATTCGTCCGACCGTGTCCCGAAGCCGGAAGCCCGGAGCCGCCCCGCGGTTAAACCGCGGGCTCCATGCACATCCGGAAGCTCGAGCTCCAGGGGTTCAAGTCCTTCGCGGATCGTGCCTCCTTCCAGTTCGGGCCCGGCATCTCCGGCGTGGTGGGCCCGAACGGCTGCGGCAAGTCGAACGTGGTCGACGCCGTGAAGTGGTGCCTCGGCGAGCAGTCGGCGAAGAGCCTGCGCGGCGAGGCCATGCAGGACGTCATCTTCGCCGGCTCGTCGCAGCGCGCGGCGGTCGGGTTCGCCGAGGTGACGCTCGGCTTCGACGCCGGCGACGAGCCCTTCCCCGGCGTGTGGGCGCGCTTCTCCCAGCTCGAGGTGACGCGGCGCCTCTACCGGGACGGCCAGTCCGAGTACCTCGTGAACCAGGACCGCGTCCGCCTGCGCGACATCCACGAGCTGTTCATGGACACCGGCGTCGGCAACCAGCTGTACTCGGTCATCGAGCAGGGGCGCATCGGGCTCATCGTCCACGCGCGGCCCGAGCAGCGTCGCACGCTGATCGAGGAGGCCGCCGGCATCTCGAAGTACAAGGCGCGCCGCGAAGAGACGATGGAGAAGCTCGGCTCGACGCGCGCCTCGCTCGAGCGCGTGAGCGACCTCGCCGAGGAGCTCGGCCGCCAGCTGCGCGCGTCGGAGCGCGCGGTGCAGCGGGTGGGGCGGTGGCGGGCGCTCACCGCGCGCGCCCGGCAGGAGGAGATCGCGCTCGGGCTCGTGCGGTGCGCCGCGCTCGTCGGCGATCGCCGGGCGCTCTCGGACCAGACCCGCCGCGCGCAGGAGGAGCTCGACGAGGCGGGTCGCGCGGTCGCCCGGCACGAGGAGGAGCTCGCCGTCCGGCGCGCGGGGCTCGACGCGCTGGAGGAGGAGTCCGGGCGCGCGCGCGACCGGCTCGCCGAAGTCGAGGCCCAGCGGCGCGTCGAGGAGAG
>JBMOQZ010000380.1:0-48921 GCA_049322475.1 Myxococcota bacterium
GGGGCCTCCTCGTCCGCAGCGCCGAGGCGATGCGCGCCCTCGCGGAGGTCGAGATCGTCGCGCTCGACAAGACCGGCACGCTGACCCGCGGCGAGCCCGAGGTCGTCTTCGGCGACGACGCCACGCTGAGGATCGCCGCCGCGCTCGAGCGGCACAGCGCGCACCCGGTCGCGCGGGCGGTGCTCGCCGAGGCCGCGCGCCGGGGCATCCCGCTGCCGGCGTCGCTGAACGTCGTGGAGGCCGTGGGCGTCGGCGTGCGCGGCGTGGTCGACGGCCGCCCCCGGGAGGTCCGCCGCGGGGCCGGTCCCGGCGAGATCGAGGTCGTCGGCGTCGGCGTGCTGCGGCTGCGCGACGCGCTCCGGCCCGACGCCGCCCGGACCGTGGCCGCGCTGAAGGCCCGCGGGCTCCGGGTGGTGCTCGTTTCGGGCGACCACGCCGAGGTCGCCGAGGCGACGGGGCGCGCGGCGGGCGTGGACGAGGTGGTCGGCGCCGTCGGGCCCGAGGCGAAGGCCGCGTGGGTGCGCGCCCAGCCGGGCAAGGTCCTGTTCGTCGGCGACGGCGTCAACGACGGCCCGGCGCTCGCGGCGGCCCACGCCGGGATCGCGATGGGCGCGGGGGCGGCGTCGAGCGTGCTCGTCGCCGACGCCGTGGTCGCCGAGGACGGGCTGGGCCCCGTGCTCGCGGGCCTGCGCGCGGCGGCGGCCACCCGCGACGCGGTGCGCGGCAACGCGATTCGGTCGGTGATCTACAACGCGAGCGCGGTGACCGCGGCGCTCTTGGGGCTCGTGAACCCGCTGGTCGCGGCGGTGCTCATGCCGGTCTCGAGCGCGCTGGTCCTGTGGGGCGCCGGGCGGGTGGAGAGGTCCACGTGAACGCCATCGTCTTCCTGCTCCCGCTCGCGGTCCTCCTCGGCGGCGTCTTCGCGGCGATGTTCATCGCCGCCGCGTCGCGCGGCCAGTTCGACACGCTCGACGAGGAGGGGCGCCGGATCCTCGAAGACGGATAGCTTGCGCCCATGCAGCTGGACGACTCCACCACGCGCGAGCTGGCCGCGTTCTTCGCGAAGCGCTTCCCCGCCGCGGGGGACCGCGCCCGGCTCGCCGGCAGGGTGGGGCTCGCCGCGCCGGCCGACACGGGCGACGCGGTGGAGGCCTGGCGCGCCCTGATCGTCGCGGCGGAGGGCGCCGGCAAGCTGCGCGCGATCGCGGCCGCCGCGCGCGCGGAGGCGCCGGGCGACGCGAACCTCTCGGAGGTCGAGCGCATCCTCGCGCCGCGGGGACGCAAGGGGGTCGCGCTCGCGCTCGTGGTCGTCGGGATCGTCGGCGTCGGGGGCGTCGCCTTCTGGGCCGCGCCGGAACCGACAGAGGATGTCGCCGCGACGGCGGCCGAACCGACAGCGTATGCTGCACCGTCGCCGGCCGAACCGACAGCGAGTGTCGCTCCGGCGCCGACCGCACCGACAGCGGATGTCGCCCCACCGCCCCCCACGACCGCGGCGCCGCCGCCCGCCCCCCCGCCGACGCCGTCCGCGCCTGCCGAAGCCCGGAGCCCGAAGCCCGAAGCCCGATCCGGTTGCTCCGCCCCCTCCGGCACCCTCGTCGGCTACTGGTACGCCGGCACCGACAAGCCCGGCGAGCTCGGCCAGACCATCACCGTCCGGCGAGGCGCGCGCGTACGCGCCGACTACCCGCGCGCGGAGAACGGGCATCGCGTCGACTTCCCGGTGCGGTGCGCGCTGCTCGCGGGCATGGTCGTGCGGCTCTCGCGGGCGCCGATCGAGACCTCCGGGCACTGGTGGGTGCCGCTCTCCGGAGGCGACGTCGAGGGGGGCTGACCCGCGCTCCGGCGTGCCATCGGGCATCTGGCGGTCGCGCCGCTTTCGATTAGACTGGCGCGCCTACGAGAGAGTCTTCGAAATGGAACGCGCCTCCGTCCTCGAGCACCTCACGACCGCCCTCGGCGAGGGGTGGAGCGTCCGCGGCTCCGATCGCGAGGCGATCCTCGGTCACGGCGGGCGCGGCATCCTCCTCGTCGAGGACACGCCCGGCGGCGCGCGCGTCACGGTGCGCGGCGCGGGCGAGCGTCGCAAGGACGAGCTCGTCGAGACGGTCGCGTCGCCCGCGGATCTCCCGAAGCTCGCGCCGCTCGTCGAGGCGGCGAAGTGGTGGGCGACCCGGCTGTCGCCGACCTCGCTCGTGCAGGGCCGAAAGTACTTCGTCCGCAAGCCCTTCGTGGACCGCTACGACGCGAAGGTCCCCGCGGGCGAGACCCTCACCTTCACGCGCACCGACCTGCAGCGCTACGACCGCTGCTACACGATCCTGTTCCTCGAGCGCCGCGTCTACGTGCGCGAGGACAGCGACGTCCTCGCCGACTTCGACCTCTTCTTCGAAGCGGTCTAGAACCCGACGAAGCGCGCCGCGCTGAAGTCGAGGAGCAGCTTCCCGTCGGGCGGGACCTCCTGCGCGGGGAGGGACGCGAACAGGTCGCCCTTGTTCGGGCCGTTGCCCGCGACGTCGAGCGTCGCGCGCACCACGACGTGCGCCGGGAGCTCGCGCACGCGGACACGGACGGGGCCGTCGCCGGAGAGGGACTCGCTGCCGAGGTTTCCGGCGCGGCCGGGCACGGTGAAGTCGAGCACCACGCGCCCGGCGTGGCGCTGGGGGACGCGGAGGTACCCGTGGAGCGCGGGGCCCTCCGCGACGGCCGGCGACGCGTCCGCCCCCGGCGCGACCGGCCCCGGCGGGACCGGGGCGGACCCGGGCGTGACCGGGAGCGGCCCGGGCGCGCGCGGGTCGCCGACCTCGAAGCCGGTCCCGTCGAACCGGTCCTCGTAGGCGGGCACGGGGCCGCTCGGCGACCCGAGCGTGGGCCACCCGCCGGCGAGCGCGGCGGCGACGGCCTCGGCCATGAGGCGGTGCCCCGCCGTCGTGGGGTGCATCTCGTCGAGGAAGAGGTCGCGCACGCCGAGGCCCGTCGCCCGGAACGCCGCGGGCAGGTCCACCAGCGGGGCCTGCCAGCGGGCGGCCGTCTCGCGCATGACGCGCCGGTAGGGACCCCACGCGGGGTCCGGCGGCGGCGACCGGACGTCCTCCTGGTTGGGGAGCACGACGAACACGACCCCGCCGTCGCGCTCGGCCATGATGCGGCAGAAGGCGTCGAGGTTGCCGGCGTAGTCCGCGATGGCGACCCGGCGCTTGCCCGTGCGCGGGTCGTCGCCGCCGAGGATCCAGCCGACCTTCCGGGCGCGGTCGCCCTGCGGACGGACGCGCAGGTGCCAGTCCAGCGCGCGGAACAGGGCGAGGCGCTCGAGCCGGCGTCGCGCGGCCTGCTGCCAGCTCGCCTCCCAGCCGGCGTAGTCGGTGAGCAGGTCGCGGTCGGTGAAGCTGTCGAAGTTGTTGTCGGACCACAAGGTCGCGACCACGAGCAGGTCGGGGTCGAGCGCGAGCCCGCGCATGAGCAGGAGGTTCAGCTGCTGGAAGCTCGAGTGCCCCGGGACGGCGGCGTTCACGAACTCGTCGCCGGTGGACCGCTCGAGGACCGCGGTGAACACGTCCTCGTCGGCGACGCCGAAGCCGTAGACGCTCGAGTCGCCGAGGGCGAGCGCGCGCCGGCCGGTCTTCGCCCCCCGGACGCCGTCGCGGAACCCCTGCGCGTTGACGCGGACGGACACGCCCTGCTCGACGTGCTCGCCCGGGACGAGCTCCCACAGGAGCCAGGGGTTGCCGTGCAGCATGATCCCGTCCTTGCTCGCGCTCGCGGACGGGAGCGCGGGGTCGGGGACGTCGAGGCGGCGGGCGCCGGCCTCGAGCCCGGCGAGGGCGAGCGCGGCGAGGACCAGCGCGGCGAGGGCGCGCTTCACGGCTTGTCGGGGGCGACGGGGGCGAGCGACCCCTCGAGGTGGAGCGTGCCGTCGCGACCCTCGACGCGCTGGGCCTCGGCGCGGAGGCGCACTCCGCCCACCTTCTCCGCGCGGCTCGCCGGCAGGCTGCGGTGCAGCACGTCGGCGATCGCCTCGACGATGCGGTTCTGGAACAACGCGGCGAGCGGGTCGACGAGCCCGGCCCCGGGCGAGCGATCCACCTCGCGCACGTCCTCCGGCGTGAGCTTCAGACGGCCGTTCACGACGGCGAGCCCGCCGGTGACCTCGTAGTCGCGCCACCAGCCGCGCCCGACGAGGCGCCAGAGCCGGAGCGACAGCGTGAAGCGGTCGCCCTCGACGCGGAGCGCGCGCGGGTCGGCCGCGACCTCCATCTCCAGCGTGCCCTGCTCGTACGCGGCGCGCCGGGCGAGGCCGGTGAGCGCCGTCTCCGACACCGACACCCGGACGCCGCGCTCGAGCTTCGACGCGGCCGAGGCCGGGCGCGCGCCGGGCACGTCGGTGAGCGCCTCGACGCGCACGGCGCCGTCGCCGGTGCGCAGGCGGAGGTCTCGCACGGGGAGCGCAGCGGGATCGAGGTCCACGAGGTGGATGGGCGGGAGGTCCTCCTTCAGTTCGTCCCGGATCCAGTCCTGAAGCAGGTTCGAGGGGTTGACGCGCAACCCCTCGAGATCGCCGAGCTTCACGCGAACGGCCCCGATCCGCTGGGGGCGCACGCGCACGCGGTGGCCGTCGGCGACCTCCACGGCGAGGACACCCTCCGCCGCGACCTCGAAAGGGAAGTCCCCCCGGGCGCCGGCGACCTCCCAGGTCGCGTGGCCGTCGAGCTTCGTGTCGAACGACAGGCAGGACGCGCACGCGTCGCTCGCGCCGAGTTTCGCGTGTCGGACCGAGAGGCGCGGACGGACGGAGGCGGTGGTGACGCCGAGCGAGAGCTGGAGCGGCTTCGCGTCGGCGACGGCGTCGCGTACGGCGGCGGTCACGGCCGCCTCGAGGTCGGGCTCCGCGATCTGGACGCGCAGGTCGGCGTCCCAGTCCCGCGGGCGCTCGGTCGCGACGGTCAGCGCCGCCTCGCGCTCCGACTCGTAGAGGCCACGCACGTCGGGGGTACAGGCGAACAGCCAGAGCATCACCCGCCGCCCTAACCCGCGGGCGCGCTCGCCCCGGCGGTGCTAATCGCCACCGATGCCCGAGACGTCCGACCCGGTCGCCGCGCTGTCCGCCAAGGACATCCCCACCCGCGCCGCCGCCACGCGCGATCTCTCCGCCGCCGGCACGCCCGCGCACCTGCCGCTCCTGGTGAAGAAGGCGATCGAGGACGACTCGCCGGGCGTTCGGCTCGGCGCGGCGGCCGCGGCCGCGGACGTCCTGTCGCGCCACCGCCTCGCCCCCGACGACGCCGCGATCCCGCCCGAGGTGCGCGAGGCCATGCTCCGCACCGTCGCCGGGGCGGACCCCGGGCGCAACGTGGGCCTCTTCCAGGTGTGCGGCGCGCTGGGCATCCCCGGCGGCTTCGCGCGCATCGTGGTGGGCCTGCGGGACCCCCGCTTCGACGTGCGCGCCGGCGCGTGCGTGGGGCTCTGGCGCCACTGCGCGAGCGCCGCCGCCAACGGCGACGTCGACCTCGAGCGCTCCGTCGTGGCGCTGTTCGCGGAGGGTCGCATCCCCGCGGACACGAAGTCGGAGCTCGCGCGCGTCTGCGCGAACGTGGGCTACACGAGCGCGCTGGACGCGATCCGCGCGCTGGCCGAGGGCTCCGCGCGTCAGGTGCGTACGGTCGCGGAGGAAGCGCAGAAGCGGCTGGAGTGGCCGCCGGGGGTCGAGGGCGTGTGGGTGGACCTCGGGCTCGACGCGGGCGAGGTCGATCCCGCGGCGGTCCCGCGCGGGTACGCCGGGCTGCTCGACGCGAGCGCGGTGGTGTGGGCCGGAGACGGCAAGGTGCGGCGCGAGCCGCTCCCGCGGGCGCCCCGCCGCCTCTGGATGAAGCGTCCCGGCGGGGAGTCCGCGGGCGCGGTGCTGCAGATCGGCGCGCGCACGCTCTGGCCCGCGGACGGCGACGATCTCGGCGCGTTCGGCGACGCCCTGCTCGCGGCGAAGGCCTGGGATCTGCTCGACGCGGTGGATGTCATCCTGCCCGCCACCGCCGCCGGCGTCCGCGTGCGGGGGGTCGCGAAGCTCGAGCGCGGCGACGTCGCCGGCGCCCTCGAGGCGCTCGCCGCCTGCGTCGAGATGAAGAAGGTGCCGCCCGACGCGTGGTGGTGGCTCGCCGAGGCGCTCCACCGCGCGGGCCGCGACGAGGAGGCGAAGCCCCACCTCGAGAAGTTCCTCGCGAAGTCGCCGAAGAAGGCGCCGCACGTCGCGGAGGCGAAGAAGCGGCTCGGCGTTTGAACGTCAGCGGTTCGCGAGCCAGAACGCCCACGCGACGTCCTGCGAGCCCGCGTCGTACGCGTGGGTGCCGCCCTCGACGGTCCAGAGGTCGGCGGGCCAGCCCTCCTCCGTCATTGAGGCGTACGCGTCCTCGGCGTAGCTGTAGGGGACGGTGGTGTCGCCCGTCCCGTGGCCGATCGCGACCGGGATGGGCGTCGCGCGGCGGTCCGGCGGCCACGAGCCGTAGCTCTCGGCGTAGTACAGGGTCCCGGCGTAGACCCCCAGCCCCGCGAACACCGCGGTGTTGGCGAGCCCGATGACGTAGCTCCAGTGGGCCCCCGCGGAGTACCCGTGCAGGTAGCGCCAGCCGACGTCGTACTGCGCGTCGATCCGGTCGACGAGGTCGGACGTGTTGGACACGTCGCCCTCGAAGTTCCACGACATGCTCGACTCGGAGTCGAGCCCGATCACCACGAAGCACGCGGCGTCGGCCTGCGCGCGCCACAGCGCGACCATCTGCGCCCCGTTCCCGCCGCTCCCGTGGTGGGTGTACACGACCGCGACGGGGTGCGCGGCCGCGGCGCACGCGGGGGCGTAGTACGCGTACGAGGAGCTCCCGATCGCGTCCGTGCCCTCGCCGACGGGGCCGCCGCTCCCCCCGGTGCCGGCGGGGTCGGTGTCCGCGTCGGCGTCCGTGTCCGCGTCGGTGTCCGTGTCCGTGTCGGCCTCTTCCTCGCGGCGGTCGGGCCACTGATCACGCGGGAGGGGCCCGTCGTCCTTTGGCTGGGCACAGGCGGCGAGCAGGAACATCAGCGTCCCATCACACGGACGCTCGAAGATGCAACCCGGGTGAACGGCACGCGGGCCTCGATCCGGTGCTCGCCGCCGGTGACGGGCCAGCGCGCCGTGTACGGGTAGTCGACCACCTTCCAGGGCTCGCCGTCGACGTACCACACGAGCTGCGGCACGGGCGGGTCGGCGACGGCTTCGAGCGCGACGGTGGCGAGCTCGGCGGGCACGTCGGGATCGCGCGCGAGCGCCTGCCCGTCCCGGGGCGACACCACCCGCACGGCGACCGGCGGCGCCTCGCCCGCGCGCGCGGCCACGTCCCCGCTGCCCGGCGGGCGGGGGAGCCCCTTCTTCGCCTGCCAGGCCGCGTAGCGCGCCGGGAGGTCGACGAAGGTGCGCAGGGCCACGAAGCGCGCCGGGGTCGCGTCGGTGGCGAGCGCGCCGGTGCGCACGTCGACGGCGCGGCGCACGTGGGTGTCGCAGGGCTCGACCGGGGCCTCGTCGGGACGGAACCACTCGGTCGCCACGCCGTCGCAGGCCTCGCCCGCGCGGCGGCCGCTCAGCGCGCACACGCGCGCGGCGCGGTAGCCGGGCGGGGGCGGGAACGAGAGGTCGGCGAGCCCGTCGGCGTCGGCGGGCTGGAGCCCGGCGAGCACGTCGTGGGCGATCTCCGCGGCGGCCGAGAACCCGGAGAGCCGGGCCATCGGCACGTTGCCGGGGTCGCCGACCCACACCGCGACCAGCCACTCGGCGGACCACGCGACCGTCCACGCGTCGCGGAAGTCGGCGGAGGTGCCGGTCTTCACCGCCACGGGGAAGGGGAACTCGGCCGCGCCCATCCGCGGGAAGCTCGGCAGGCGCGCCATCGGGTCGGCGAGCCACGCGGCCACCGTACGGGCCGCGCCCTCGCTGACGATCCTCGTCCCCCGCCGGCCCGCGACGCCGGCGCGCCAGCTCGGCTCGACCAGCACGCCGTCGCCGGCGAGCGCCGTGTAGGCGCGGGCGAGGTCGGCGAGCGTGACGGGCAGCCCGCCCACCGCGAGGCCGAGGCCGTAGTGCGAGGCCGGGAGCGCGTCGTCGTGGAGCCGGAGCTGGCGCAGGAGCGCGTAGCCCTCGCCGACGCCCATGCGCTGCAGCAGCTCGACGGCGGGCACGTTGCGGGAGTTGGCGAGCGCGCGGCGCGGCAGCATCGGGCCGAGGAAGGCGTCGTCGGCGTTGCCGATGCCGTCGGGCCCGCGGCGCAGGTCGTCCATCACGGTCGCGGGCGAGAGGAGCCCGCGATCGAGCGCGGCGGCGAACAGGAACGGCTTGAGCGTGGAGCCCGGGTTGCGGGCGACCCGCGTGTAGTCGATCGCGCCCGCGCGCTCGGCCTCGAAGTACCCGGTCGATCCCACCGACGCGACGACCTCGCCCGTGCGGGCGTCGAGCACCATCACCGCGGCGTTGCCGGCCCCGCGGCCCTCCCACCCGAGGACCGCGGCGTCGATCGTCGCGAGCACCCGCGTCTGGACGCGGAGGTCGAGCGAGGTGCGCACGAGGGGGTCGATCTCGCGGCGGGGCAGGGCGTCCTCGAGCCACAACACGGCGTGCAGGGCGGACGTGGGGCGCTCGCCGCGCGCGGGGACGAGCAGCCGCCCGAGCTCGTCCTGCGCGAGGGCGTGGTCCTCCGGCGTGACGACCCCCTGCGCGAGGAGCTGATCGAGGATGCGGCGCGCGCGGGCGACGGCGCGGGCCTTGCCTTCGGCGCGGAAGGGGTTCGTGCGTGACGGGGCCTGCGGCAGGGCGCACAGGAACGCGGTCTCGGCCCACGAGAGGTCCTCGACCGGCTTGTCGAGGTAGCGCCGCGCCGCGTACGAGATGCCGTGGATGCCGTTCCCGTAGGGGGCGAGGCGCAGATACTGGGCGAGCACCGCGTCGCGACCGTGCCGCGCCGTCAGGAAGATTGCGGTCGTGGCCTCCAGCGCCTTGCGCGCGAGCCCGCGGTCGCCCGGGTCCTGCATGCGGGCCACCTGCATCGCGAGCGTGGACGCGCCCGAGACGACCTCGCCCGCCTTCGCGTTCTGCACCACCGCGCGCGCGACCGCGACGGGGTCCACGCCGGGGTGATCGCGGAAGCGGCGGTCCTCGAGCGCGAGCGTCGCGGCGACGACGCGCGGCGGGAGCGTCTCCACGGGCCAGTAGCCGTTGCCGTCGTGCGCCGGGTCGGGGAGCTCGCCGAGGAAGCGGCCCTCGCGATCGGTGAGGAGGAGGGTCGGATCCGGGTCGATCAGGCGGGAGCGCCAGCCGCCGAGGAAGAAGAAGCTCGCACAGAGGGCGCAGAGGCCACGGAGGAGGAAAGGGAGCAACCTCCTCTTTCTCTCCGTGTTCTCCGTGTTCTCCGTGCGAGCCGTCATGGCTGCTGGACCTCGACCCGCGCCCCCGCCGAATTCCCGCGCACGCCGAGGTCGTACATCGACTGCGCGAGCGCCGGCGGCATCACGAAGTCGCCGGCGACGGTGGCGCGGGCGCGGAAGACCAGCACGTAGGTGCCCTTCGGGAGCGCGTCGTAGAAGTAGCGGACCTCGTCGTCGCGCCAGGCCTCGTACGTGGGCGCGAGCGTGGCGCGGGCGGAGGGGGTCGCCTCCGGCGGCGCGGTCGCCAGCCGCGGGTTGAGCGGCTCGAGCCCGGCGGCGAGCGGGATCACGACGGCCACCTGCGACCGGCTCTCCGGCACGACGACGGTGACCTTCTCCTCGACGACGTCGCCCACCTTCAGCGTCACGCGGGTGCCCGCGGCGTCGATCGCGAGCTTGTCGCCCGGGCCGTCGGCGCGCACCCGCTCGATCGCGCGGGAGACGACGTAGCCCTTCGCCTCCGGCGCGACGGTGGAGCCGTCCCGCTGCGGCCAGAAGCGCGTCTCCACCCGCAGCGCGAGGGGCGCCGCGCTCTCCCGCGACACGGTCACCCTTCCGGCGCTCGTGCGCACCGCCGTCGCGACGTCCGCCTCGCCCGGCGCGAGCGTGAAGCTCTCCTCGCCGCTCACCACCACCTTCCACGGCGCGGCGGGCGGGGCACGGAGGCGCTGGGCGAGGGCGAAGAGCGCCTCGGCGTTGGCGTTGGTGCTGCCCCAGCCGTCGTCCCGGCCGAGCGTGACGAGCGCGTCGACCAGCAGCGGCAGGCGCGGGTGCGCCGGCCTCGCGGCGGACAGGGCCCGCGTGATCGTCGCGAGCGTGCGCGTCTCGCTGGGGTAGACGAGCGGGTCGCGCGGGGTGCGCTGCGCCTGCAGGCCGCCGTAGACCTCCTTGCCCTGCCACAGGCGCGTCACGACGCCGTCCGCGAGCGCCTTCACCAGCTTGTCCATCACGGGCGTCGCGGCGGCGTCGCTCCGCGCGCCGGCGAGCACCACGTTGGCGACGCCCTCGGCCTCGAGGAAGGTCGCGGTGCGCGACAGCTCCGCGAAGTAGGCGGCGTCGAGCTTCCCGGCGCGCGCGAGCGCCTGCAGCGCCATCGCCCGCTCGGTCCAGGCCTCGCCGCCGACGAACCAGCCGGCGTCCGACCGCAGCGAGCGCGTGAGCGACTCCACGAGCGTCTCCTTCAGCGCCCGGTCCACGGCGTAGCCCTCGGCCTCGGCCTCCACGAGGAGCTCGAGCGTCCACGCGGTGAGCGCGACCCGCCCGCGCGTGGCGGGCCACGCGCCGACGAGGCCGTGCCCGTCGACCACGCCGGGGAGCCACCCGAGGGTCTCCTCGACCGCCCGCTTCGTCCGCGCCGCGCCGTCGCGCAGCGCCAGCGCCTCGCGCAGGCTGCCCAGCGCGAGCCAGGCCCGGGCCTCGCTCACGCGCTGCTCGGTGCAGCCGTACGGGTAGTCCTCGAAGTACTCGAGCGCCGACGCCATCAGCACGAGCCCCGTCTGGCCGCTGGCCACCCAGGTGCGCCGCACCGTGCCGGGCCGCGCCGGCTCGGGCAGCCCGGGGACCTCGACGGGGCCCTCGAGCTTCACGAGCTGCCGCGCGACGACGGGCTCGCGATCGTCGCGCAGGGGCAGGACCACCTCGAACGCGTCGGCCGCGCCGTCGCTCTGGCGGCTCACGGCCATCCGCACCTTCACCGCCTCGCGCGAGAGCGCGCCCTCGGGCGTGAACGTGGGCGTCTCGACCGTCACGGGGAAGCGGGCGAGCACCGCTTTCTCGGCGTCGAGCGTCAGCGCCTGCTTCTCGCCGCCGGCGAGCTTCAGGCCCTCCGCCCGCATCTGCACGGTGCCGGCGCCGCCGGGGCCCTCGGTCACGCGCGCGACGCCGGTGGCCACGAACGTGTCGCCCGGGCGCACGAAGCGCGGGAGCGCCGGCTGGACCAGCACGGGGAGGCGCACGGCGATCTCGCCGGTGCCGAACCCGAAGCGGTCGGGGCCGCTCGCCACCTTCGCGCGGAGCTTGAAGGTGGTGAGGTTGTCGGGGAGCTTCACGGACACCGTGAGCTTGCCGTCGGGCCCCACCTTCAGCGCGGGCTCGTAGTACGGCACGGACCGGAAGTCCTTGCGGACGGTCGCGCGGTCGAGCGGGTCGTCGTCGTCCTCGCCGCCGTCGCCGCCGGGCATCTCCGCGAAGGGGACGCGCCCGAAGGCGCGGTTGCGGGTGTCGCGGAAGCGCAGGAGCGACCGGAACGGCGTGACGAAGTCGGGGAGGGGATCGAGGCGCTGCTCCTTGCCGAGCGCGAGCACCGCCGCGTCCACGAGCCAGAGCGCGACCTCGCCCGCCGCCGGCTTGCGATCGGGCTTCGTGAGCGTGATCGTGATCGGGACGGTCTCGCCGGGGGTCGCCTTCGCCGGCGCCGCGAGCGCCAGCGACACCCGGTTCTCGACCGGCTCGACCGTGATCCACGTCGTGGCGGCCACGGTCTGCGGCTTGCCGGCGTCCTGGGTGGAGGCGCCCACGGGCCCGGTGTCGGGCACGCGCCCGCGCATCAGCACCACGTGGACGGGGAAGCGCGGCGCCCACGCCTTGTCGATGGGCACCTTCACCGTGGCGGCGCCGTTGCGCACGGCGGTCCAGGCGTAGCGGTTGCCCGTCGGCGCCTCGATCACGACGAGCGCCTCGCCGGACGAGAAGGGGCTCTGCAGGACGAGGTTCGCCGTCTGGCCCGGGACGTAGCTCGCCGCGTCGGCGGCGACCTCGAACACGCCGGCCTGGGGCTTCTCCCACGCGACCGGCTGGTCGCCGCCCGCGTAGAGGTCGACCGCCACGACCTGCGCGCGGCCGAGCCGATCGCGCCCCTCCGCCTCCACGACGTAGACGCCGGCGCGGTCGATGGGGAACGAGAGCTTCGTGGGCGAGGCGCCGCTGACGACCGCCTTCTCGGCGACCACCTCGTCGACCACGTCGGTGACGTAGCGGGCCTCGCCCTCGCTGAAGTCGGCCGCCTGCAGCACGCTGTGCCACTGGCGACGCTTGAGGCGCACGGTGAGCGCCTGTCCGGCGAGGGGGTCGCCGGTGGGGCCGGCGACGAGGATCTCGGGCTCCACCGCGGTCGCGCGCTCGAGGTAGCGCGGCAGCTTCGCCCCGATCACGAAGGGGGGCAACGCGAGCACCTTCTTCGTGCTGGTGACGGTCTGGTCGTCCTCGCCGGTGACGGTCGCCTCCACCACGTACTGGCGCGGCTGGGCCGTGGGCTCGATCGTGGGGTCGAGGACGAGCGAGGCGGCGCCCTGCGCGTCCGTCTTCGCCTCCTGGACCCACCGCGGCGTCGCGTCGAAGCGGCGCTGCCCCGAGAAGCGGCCGTCGCTCGACCAGACGAAGCCCTCGCGCGCCTTCGGCACCCAGGTGAACGGGAACTGCGTGACGCGCCACCGGATCGGGCGCGCGGCGACGCGGCCGCCGGCGTAGTAGCTGGCGGTCAGCGCGACCTTGCCGGGGCGATCGAGCGGGATCTTCTCCTCGCCCGAGAGCACGACCTCGAACGTCGGGATGCGGTACGCCTCGAGCTGGAAGCTCACGCGCCCGCAGTCCTTGCCGTCGACCACGTAGCGGGCGGTGTAGGTGCCCGTCGGGAGCTTCGGCTCCGCGAACCTCCGGTAGAAGCCGCCCGTCTCGCCGGCGGGGGCGTCGTGGCGGAACACGAGGTTGCCGGGGCCCGTCACCACGAGCTGGCCCTTCTCGACCACCACGGGCGCGATCGCGCCCTTCTCGCGGCGGCGCACCCAGCCGCGGAGGTGGACCTCCTCCTCGGGGCGGTACACGGGGCGCTCGGTGAAGACGTGGCAGAGCGTCTCCGCCTGCGGGCGTCGCCACGTCAGCTCCTCGAACGCCCACTGGAGCCAGTCGGCGTCGCCGTCCTCGCCCCAGTGGTCGTCCGCGAATTCCGAGGGGGCGCGCGCGGCGTCCACCACCAGCACGTCGGCGCCCTTCGTCGCCACGACGCGCATCAGCCGGGCGCCGTCGCCCGTCTCGCCCGGGGCGCGGAACACCCACGCGCCGTCCGCGCCGGTCTTGCCGGAGGCGAGCGTCGCCCACGCGAGGCCCTCGTCGCCCTCGCGCGCGCCCTCGAGCCGGACCTCGACGCCGCCGAGCGGCGAGCCCGACGAGAGCGAGGTCACGAGGAAGCGCACCGCGTCGGCCTCCTCGACGGCGGTGAGCGAGAGATCGGTGACGGTGAGGCGCAGGTACGACCGCGTCGTGGAGGCGTCGAGGTTGCGGACGCCGACGAGGTAGGTGCCGGGCGCGCCCTTGCCGGAGACGTACGCGAGGTGGGGCGCGAGGTCGAGCCCGAACCGCGCGGCGCCGGCGGCGGGGCGGAGCGGGAGGTCGACGAGCGCCGACCGCGGGGGCGACCCGAGCGCGCGGATCTGGGCGGCGAGCGCGTCGGCGCCGATGCGGGAGGCCGGCTCGGAGAAGGGCGCCGGCTCCTCGCCCGGGCCCGGCGGCCGGATCGACTCGTCGACGGCGACGGGGTTGGGCGGGAAGGGCCAGAAGCTGCGGTCGAGCGGGTCGATCCGGTAGACGCGCAGGTCCGCGCGCGTGGCGCCGCGGCCTTCCAGCGGGACGGTCTGCGGACCGTCGCGCTCGACCACGCCCTCGCTCGCGGCGAAGCGCAGGTACGCCTCGCGGCGGGGGAAGTAGAGCCAGACGGTGCTGGGACCGGCGATCTCCAGCGCGCGGCCGGCCGTGTCGCGGAGCGGCGTCGGCGCGACGGTGAGCTGGTAGGCGGTCTCGGGCTCGAAGCGGCCCGTCACGGAGAGGCGGCGGCCGTCGAGGCGGAGCTCGAGGTCCTCGACCGCGGGCGAGAACCGCACGAGGTTGCGCGCCTCCACGGGGCCGAGGCGGTCGGGCACCGCGGAGAAGTCGACGGCGACGCCCCCGCTGCCGGACGTACACGCGATCGCCTGGTCCTTCTCGTAGCGCGTGCCCGCCGGCGTGAGCGGGAGCTGCTGGCTGGCGCAGCCCGCGCGCACGACGCGGAAGGGCTCGGCGGTCGCGAAGGAGACGCGGGCGAAGGAGGCGTCGGCGTCGTCCGCGGAGAGGCGGAAGTGCACGATCGCGCGCGTGCCCAGCGGGATCGGCCGGTCGAGCACCAGCGCGTAGGTCGACTCCACGGTCGTCTCGACCACGTCGTAGCGGCCGCCGCCCGTGTCGCCGGGCGACCACGTCTCCTCCGTGAGCGTCTGCGGGGGGACGTCGACCTCCTTGATCCGGAAGTCGTCGCGACCCAGCCAGGTGCTCGCCTCGCCGCCGAGGCCCGGCGCGGGGCGCAGCTCGACGCGCACCATGCGGGCGAGCGCGTCGGCGTCGAGCGGGTCGTCGAACCCGAGCACGATCGTGTCGACGGGGCCGAGGCCCTCGGCGCCGTCGGCCGGCGTGGTGACGAGCGGCGGCGAAAAGAGGGTGGCGAGCTCGACGGGCCGGCCGCCCGCGTCCCAGGTGTAGCGGCCGAGCGCGGGCCACATCTCCGCGGGCTGGAACTGGAGCGTGCGCGCGTCGAGCCACGTCCACGCGCCGGGGTGGGCGGGCGAGACCGTGACGAAGCGCTCGGGGTGGTCCTCGGGGCCGGGCCTGCCCACGTCGCCGGCGAAGAACACGGTGACCGGGTCCCACGGCCGGAGGAACCGGTCGGGCACGACCACGGTGCCGCTCGCGCCCTTCGGGCGGGTGACGACGACGCGGAACACCTCGGGGTCGGCGACGGCGAGCCCCGCGAGCAGGAGCGCGGCGGCGACGAAGAGCTTCTTCAGGGCGGGCCTCATTCGGCCTCCGGGGCGTCGGGCGACGCGTCGTCCGGGGGCAAGAGCCCGGCGGCGACGAGGTAGGAGCGGACGACGTCGGCGGGCGGCCCCGTGTCGGGGGGCACCAGCCCCACCACGGCGGGGCGGGCGCGCGCGGGCGCCGCGTCGGCGGGGACGGTCACGGCGAGGAGCCAGGCGCCCTTCGGCAGGGTGCGCATCCACGCGACCCCCCGGCCGACCTCGCGCCCGTCCGCGTCGTAGACGACGGCGTCGACGGCGGCGGAGTCCGAGCGGACGCCGACGCCCACGGGCGCCTCGCGGTCGGTCACGAACCGGAACACGCGCGCGCCCCCGGGCGGCACGACGACCTCGGGGCCGAGGCCCTCGCCGAGGTCCGTCGCGCGGTCGAACGACACGGACGCGGCGCCCGAGAGGCCCGCGCCCGCGACCCCGCGGAGCGCGATCTCGACGGGCCCGGCCGCGGGCACCGCCACGTCGAGGGCGCCGTCGACGAGCCGCGCCTCGTAGGGGCCCTGCCCGCGGCGCACGAGCGCGACCATCGGGCCCGCCGCCCGCACCCGGACGAGGCCGGCGGCGGGCGCGTCGATCGCGAGGCGCTGGGCGACCCCCGCGAGCGGCACCTCGGCGGGGAACGCCACGGGCGTGGGCGCCGGCGACGGCGTGGCCTTGCCCCAGAGCGCGCGGTCCTCCTCGCCGGGGCGGTCGATCCAGGCGAGCCAGGGGCCGGGCGCGTGCCGCACGACGAGCGCGCCGGGCCGCCCGTCGAGCGGAAGGTCGGGGCCGCGCGCGACGGTGCCGTCCGCGCGGACGAGCGTCGCGTGGCCGCCACGGACGTGCAGCACGCCCGCCTCGGCGGGGACCTCCACGCGGGTCTCGCCCGCCGCCCGCGCGATCCGCTCCACGGGCACCCCCGTCGCGAGGCGGAGAGGCTCGCCGCCGTGCGAGACCTCCACCGTGAACGACGCCGCCTCGCCCGTCGGGTTCAGCAGCGTGAGGCGGCCGGGCGCGCCGGGCACGGTCCGCGAGAGCGGCGCCGCGGCGGCCCACGCCACCTCCGTCGCCGCGTCGCCCTCGCCGGCGACGGCGACGAGCCCGGCGTCGAGCGTGACGCGCACGGTGCGCGCGCCGTCGGGGAGCGCGTACGCCTTCGCGGCGCCCGGCTCCAGCCGGCCGGCGAAGTCCCCCCACGCGGCGGGCTCGGGCGCGATCGGCGGGAAGGCGGCGCGGGCGAGCCGCACCTCCTCGGCCTCGCCGTCGGCGGACCACGCGATCGCGGTGGGGCGCTTCGCGGTCAGCGAGACGGCGAGCGCGCGCCCCTCGGCGACCGCCATGCCGCCGGAGGGCGTCCCCGCCTCGCCGGCCTCGACCACGCGGACGCCGGGCTGGCCGCCGTCGGCGACGGGCCAGGCCACGACGGGCCCCTTCGCGTCGAGATCGACCGTGGCGGGGCGCCCGACGCGCACGCGGACGGCCTCGCCGGCGACGACCACCCGCCGCGCCTGCACCTTCGCGCCGACCGGGCCGGTGACCCACACGGCGTCGCCGGACACGGTGGCGCCATCGGGCTCGCGGCAGGCGTCGCCCGGGGCCGGGCAGACGCGCAGCCCCTGGGTGGTCGCGAGCGAGAACGTGCCCGGACGGTCGAGCGGCACGGCGATCGCGCCCTCGCCGCCGAGCGCGACGCCGGCGCGCAGCGCGCCCTCCGGCGGGCGCTTCGGCGAGCCCGCGTCGGCGCGCAGCGTGGCCTCGACCCCGCGGCGGTCCAGCGACCAGAGGCGGACGCGGTAGGTGAGCCCCGGCGCGCCGAGGCGGACCTCGACACGCACGCGGTTGCCCGCCCGGGAGTCGAGCGTGCGCCAGCCTTTTCCGTCGCTCGCCTCGACGGCGAGCCCCACGTTCTCGGTGCTGCGCGCGGCGACCGCGAGGAGCCCGTCGGCCGGCGGCGCGACCGGGAAGGTGCGCACGACGTCGCCGGGGACGAAGGTGCGGGTCTCGCCGAGCGGCAGCGCCGCCTCGGTGCTCTCGCCGGCGACGCGCATCGCGATCGCGCAGTCGGCCTGCGGCCCCCCGACGGGGTCGACCCGCAGCGTGTAGGAGCCCGGGGCGAGGCGCCGGAGGAGGGCGAAGTTCCAGTCCTCCGGCCGGTCGTCGTCGGCCGCGACCAGCGCGCCCGTCGCGTCGTAGAGCCGCGCGCGCACGTCGACGCCGCCCATGCTCGCGAGGTCGACCAGCTGCTCGGCCCCGACGGACACGGGGACGCGGACGGGCGCGCGGACGGTGCGCGTGACGCCGGCGACGAGCTGGTGGGTCCACGCGCGCACGGTGTAGTCGACGCCGCTGTTGCGGCGCGCGTTGACGAGCGCGAGCTCGCAGGCGGCCGGCCCGACGCGTCCGGCGAAGGGGCGGCCGGCGACGAGCCTGCCGACCTCGACGCCGTCGCAGGTCAGCGTGCCGGTCATCTCGGCGTCGGCCTCCACCGTGAGGTCGGCGGGGGCGGGCACCACGAAGGTCCAGCGGTCCGGCGCGCGGGCGGCGCCTTCCTCGGCGGGCTCCCACCAGGTGTGGGTGGCGGAGGTCTCGAGGCCGAGCGGGAAGGGGCCGTGGCCCTTGCGCGCGACGGGCGCGTCCACACGCTCGAGCGTCGTGAGCCGCGTGGTGGCGTCCCCCTCCGGGAGGCCCACGAGGCGGTACTCGCCGGGGAGGAACCGGTAGGTGATCGGGCTCTGGACCTCGGGCTCGACCAGCGGCCAGCCGTCCGCGTCCTCGAGGCGCATCCGGAACTCCCGTCCGGGGCCGAAGGACCGCAACACGTACTCGCCCGCCTCGGCGATGCGGAAACGCCAGGCGACGCCCACGTCCGCGGGCAACGCGGCGTGCGCGGGGACGCCGACGCCGAGCCTCCCGCCGTCGCGGATCTCCGCGCGGACGAGCCGCAGGCCGAGGTGCCCCGCGGAGCGCCCGAGCGCCCGCACCGTGACCTGGTAGTCGCCCTCGCGGAGGTAGGTGGCGACGAGGAAGTTGCGGCCCACGCCGTTCTGCTCCGCCGCGGCGTAGTCCGGCAGGATGCGCGTGCGCACGGTGCCCTGCGTCGCGAGCAACCCGGTGCTCTCGAAGCGGTGGGCCGCGGGCTCGGCGACCGTCAGGCGGTACGTCCGCGCCTCGCCCGCCGCGAGGTCGAGCGCGGCCGGCGACGCCGCGGTGAGCACCGGGAGCTCGGGCAGACCCGCGATCGCCTCGTCGGGCAGGGCGGGGAGGGGCGCCGTCCGACGGCGCTCGTCCGGCACCTGCCCGAGGGAGACGCGCACCGGCGAGGCGCCGGGCGCGCGCACCGCGACGTCGTGTTCGCCGGGCTCCACGCGCTCGGACTCCACCCAGGGGCCACCGTCGATCGAGACCTCGGTCCTCCGCCCGTCCTCGGCGCGCGCGGAGATCGCGCCGCGGGCCTTCGCCCGCACGCGCAGGGTGACCGTCTCGCCCGCGGCGAGCGCGACGGGGAGCGCGTCCGCGAGGTCGACCGGCAGCGCCCGCAGCGCGTAGCCCACCCGCACGCCCGGCTGCTCGCCGAGGTAGAGCGAGCGCTTCTTGCCCTTCACGAGGGCGAGCGCGGGGAATTGCACGGCGGCGAGCGGCGCGCGCTCCGGCACCCCGTCGGCGAGGCCCACGGCGTCCTTCGCGCGGTCGGCCCAGCCGGCCGGGCGCATCGTGAGCTCGACGATGCCGTTGTCGTCCGGGAGCAGCGTGAGCTTCCAGAGCCCGGGGCCGACGTCCACGCGCCCCGCGCCCGCGATCGGCTCGGGCGCGACGTAGCCCTTGGGGGTCGTCACGAGGAAGGGCTCGACGCGGAAGCGCGCCTTCGGGCCGGCGGTGGAGATCTCCCAGGCGCCGGCCTCCTTCGCCTCGAGCAGCATCGTGGCGGGCCCGAGCAGGTTGAAGCGGCGGCGGTACCCGGGCGCGGCGAGGGGGATCGCCTGCCACGCGACGGCCTCGCCCGTCGCGTCGTCGACGACGACGCCGGTGGCGTCGGGCTCGTCGCCGGGGCTCGCGCCGTGGAGCGTCGTCAGGAAGTAGGTGCCGTCGCCCACGAGGGGGACGGCGCGGCCGACGCTCTTGAACGTCTGCAGCACGTAGGCCTGCCCGGCGGCGCCGCGGATCGTCACGAGGAGCGGCTTGCCGGGCGAGACGGGGACGTTCGCGGCGGGCGGGAGGCTCTCCTTCGTGATCCGGCCCGTGGCCCCGCCCGGGGCGAAGGGGCTGCCGCCCTCCCAGGCGCGCACGGTCACGTCGACGGGGCGTGCCTCCGGGAGCTCGACGCGGACGGTGTCCGCGCCCGCGGCGACGAAGAAGCGGTCGACCCCGCCGGGGCCGAGGACGCGGGTCTCGCGCAGCGCGGAGGGCAGCGGCGGCACGCCGACGCGCGCCCACAGCGGCTGGCCGCCGTCGCCGTCGGCCCAGGGCTGGGCGGGGCCGCCGTACGCGACGAGCTGGTAGAGGCCGGGCTCGGGGTCGGCGGCCACGCGGCAGGCGGTCTGCGGGCGCCCCTCGACGGGCTCGACCGTCTCGCAGGCGGGCACGGTCGCGTCGAGCCACTTGCCCTCGCGCCAGAGCCGGACGTCGGCGAGGCTGCGGCCGACGATCTCGACGTACAGGGGCCCGTCGACCTCGACCCACCACGAGCGCTGCTGGAGGTCGGCGAGCGTGGCCTCGACCTCTCGCAGGGGCGGGAGCAGCGGAGGCTTCTCCCCGTTGAGCTCGGCGAAGGGGCGCGCGCCGAGCCGCGCCTCGCCGGTGCCCTCCGCGTGGGAGACCGCGACGAGCTTGTAGGTCCCGCGGTCGAGGAACACGTCCGCGCGCCCGTTCGACGTGCCCGGCACGCCGTGGACGGCCCCCGGGCCCGCCATCCGGTCGACGAGCTGGACGGCGGTGCCCTGCGGGCTCGTCGCGGAGAGCGAGTACCGCCCGTAGCGCGCGACGGTGACCACGCTCTCCTGCCGCCCCGTCGCGGGGACGGTGGCGCGCTCGATCGTGACGTCGGGGGCCGCGACGGCGAAGGACAGGGCGGCGAGCAGGGGCATGGAGGCTCCGCGGCGCGGAAGGTAGCAAGGAGTGTTCCCGAAGTGCGGACAAAAACTGTCCGGGGGGGTTCCCGGGAAGCTTCGGGCTTCGGGCTTCGGGCTTCGGGCTCCGGGTCGGGCGCGCAGCCCGAAGCCCGTTCTACCGACGGTAGACTTCCGGACACCCGCGCGAGCCCCGGACACGTCAAGACCCCGAGTAGAATCCCCCGGGTGTCCTGGTCCCTCTCGCGCGCCCTGCTCCTCCGCGGGCTCGGCGGCGTCTACGTCGTCGCGTTCCTCGTGCTCGCGAGGCAGCACCGCGCGCTCTTCGGGCACGAGGGGCTCACGCCGGCGGACGGGTTCCTCGCGCGGGTGGGCGAGGAGCTCGGCGCGGAGGCGTACACCCGGCTCCCGACGATCTTCTGGGTCGACGCGAGCGACGGCGCGCTCGCGACGGCGGCGTGGGTGGGCGTCGCCGGCGCGGCGGCGATGGTCGCGGGGTGCGGCAACAGCGTGCTGATCGGGGCGCTGTGGGCGCTCTACCTCTCGTTCGTGCACGTCGGGCAGGCCTGGTACGGCTACGGGTGGGAGACGCTGCTTCTGGAGGCGGGGTTCCTCGCGATCTTCCTCGGCTCGCCGACCCGCTGGCGGCCGACGAGCCCGCCGTCGTGGGTGGTGCTGCTGCTGTACCGATGGCTGCTCTTCCGGCTGATGCTCGGCGCCGGCCTGATCAAGCTCCGGGGCGACGACTGCTGGCGCGATCTGACGTGCCTCGTGCACCACTACGAGACCCAGCCGAACCCGAACCCGCTGTCCCTCTGGTTCCACCGGCTGCCGTACCCGGTGCACGGCGTGGGGGTGCTCTGGAACCACGTCGTGGAGCTGGTCGTCCCGTGGCTCCTGCTCGGACCGCGGCCCGCGCGCACGTTCGCCGGCGTGATCACGGGGGTGTTCCAGGTCACGCTGATCCTGTCGGGCAACCTCGCGTTCCTGAACTGGCTCACGCTGGTGCTCTGCGTGGCGTGCCTCGACGACGGCACGCTCGGGCGCTTCTTCCGTCGCTCGCCCGAGCCGGATCCGCCGGCGCCGGCGCGGAGGTGGGTCGTCGGCGCGCTCGCGGCGCTGGTCGCGGTGAAGAGCGTCGAGCCGGTCGAGAACCTGCTGTCGCCCGCGCAGGCCATGAACGCGTCCTTCGACCCGCTCCACCTCGTCAACACCTACGGCGCCTTCGGGTCCGTGGGGCGCGAGCGCCTCGAGCTCGTGATCGAGGGCACCGACGACGGCGAGACCTGGTACGCGTACGAGCTGCCGTGCAAGCCGACGGATCCGGCGCGCCGGCCGTGCTGGATCTCGCCCTACCACCTTCGGCTCGACTGGCAGATGTGGTTCGCGGCCCAACAGCCGCTCGAGCAGCACCCCTGGCTCGTCCACCTCGTCCGGAAGCTCCTCCGGGGCGACCCCGCCGTCCGCGATCTGCTCGCCCGCGACCCGTTCCCCGGGCCGCCCCCGTGGAAGGTTCGCGTGGACCGTTACGTCTACGCGTTCGCCGAGCCCGGCGACGCGGCCTGGTGGACCCGGCGCCGCGTCGGCAGCGTGATCCGCCCGGTGGAGGTGGACGATCCCGGCCTCGTCGAGGCGGTCCGCCACTTCGGGTGGGATTGACCTCCACCGCCGCGCGTCCACCTTTGGGTATGCGGTGCGAGGACGTGATGCGGCGGGACGTCTGGACGGTGGACGTCACGGCGACGGTGGCCGACGCGGCGCTGCTCATGCGGGAGCGGAACGTCGGGTTCCTCCCGGTGATCGCCGAGGACGGCCGGTGCGCCGGCGTGATCACCGACCGGGACCTCGCCACCCGCGTGCTCGCGGACGGGCTGCGCGACGACACGCTCGTGGTGGACGTCATGAGCGAGCACCTCGTCGCGTGCCGGCCGTACCACGACCTCGCGAAGGCCGAGGCGATGCTCGCGCACGCGCAGGTCTCGCGCATCGTGGTGCTCGACGACGACGGCCACGTCGTCGGCGTGATCAGCCTGACGGATCTCTTCTTCCTCGAGTCGCGAGAACGGGTGGGGGAGGTGGCGCAGCGCGTGCTGGAGCGAGAGGTAGGGCATTGAGCTAGGGGGGCGCATGCTCGTCCCCGTCTCCGCAGCCTTCGCCGCCGACCCCACCTTCGCGACGCCCACGGCCCCGGGCGGCGCGGAGGGTCCGCCGAAGATGACCCTCGCCGCCGAGCTCGGCGGGGTGTGGACCTCCGGGAACGCCGTCAGCTACGCGGTGAACGGGGCCCTGAAGGGCCAGTACCGCTGGCGGAAGAACGTCGCGGCGCTCCAGCTCGGCGCCAACCTCGGGCGAGGCCTCGCCGACGCCGACGGCGACGGGCGGCTCTCCGACACGGAGCGCGAGGCGCCCTGGGCCGAGACCGCCCGCCGGTACGCGGCGGAGGCCCGCTACGACCGGCTCGTCGGCAAGCGCGACGGCGTCTACCTCCTCGCGGGCGCCGCCGTCGATCCGTTCGCCGGGTACGACACCCGCACCCACGCCCAGACCGGGTGGTCGCACCTGTTCACCGACACGAAGGCGTGGGCGCTGCGCGGCGAGCTCGGCGCCGACGTCGCGCGCGAGGACTACGTCGACGGCGTCGAGCCCAACCGCGACTGGGTGTACGCGGCGCGCGCGATGGTGGGCGGACGCTACGCGTTCTCCGACGAGGTCGGCGTGGAGGCCACCGTCGAGGTGTACGAGAGCGTGGTGGCCTGGGAGGACGTGCGCGTGTTGTCCAACGGCGCGCTGGTCGCGCGGCTGGACGGCGCGTTCAGCCTGCGGCTCTCGCACGTGCTGGCCTTCGACAACCAGCCCGTCGAGGACTACCGCGAGACGGACCAGACCACGATGGTGACGCTGGTGGCGGCGATCCTGTAGCGCTCGGGTCGGCATCGGCGGCGACATCCCGCGCCGTGGGGTAGGACGAGGCCGGAGATCCGATGGCCGACCGCGTGTTGCTCGTCGAGGACCGGGACAACCTGCGGGCGCTCCTCGCGCGCGCGCTCGGCGAGGCCTTCGACGTGGACGTGGCCGCCGACGGGCGCGCCGCGCTGGGGCGGCTCGCCACCGAGCGCTACGCCGTGGTCGTCACCGACGTCCGCCTGCCCGAGGGGAGCGGCGAGGCCGTGCTCGCCGAGGCGCGGCGCAAGGAGCCGCCGCCCGAGGTCGTGATGATGACCGCGTTCGCGGAGGTGCCGGCGGCCGTCGCCGCGCTGAAGGCGGGCGCCTACGACTACCTCGCGAAGCCCTTCGAGCCCGCCGAGCTCCTGCGCGTCGTGCGCCGCGCGGCGGAGCGCCACGGGCTGCTCCACCGCGCGCGTCAGCTCGAGGCGGAGCTGGAGGCGCGGGAGGGCGCCCTGATCGGCGCGTCGCCGGCGATGGCGGAGGTCCGGCGCCTGCTCGAGCGGGTGGGGCCGCTCCCGGTGCCCGTGTTGCTCGCCGGCGAGAGCGGGACCGGCAAGGAGGTCGCCGCCCGCGAGCTCCACCGCCTGTACGGCCGCGGGCGCTTCGTGCCGGTGCACTGCGGCGCCATCCCCGAGAACCTGCTCGAGGCCGAGCTCTTCGGGTGGGCTCGCGGCGCGTTCTCGGGCGCGGTCGCCGAGCGGCGCGGGCTCTTCGAGGAGGCGGACGGCGGCGTGCTCTTCCTCGACGAGATCGGCGACATGCCGCTCGCCGTCCAGGTGAAGCTCAACCGCGCGCTCGAGGAGGGCGAGGTGCGGCGCATCGGCGAGAACCGCGCGCGCGCCGTGGACGTGCGCGTCGTCGCCGCCACGCACCGGGACCTCGCGCGGATGGTCGACGAGGGGACCTTCCGGGCCGACCTCTTCTTCCGCCTGAAGGTCGTGCAGATCCGCATGCCGCCGCTCCGCGATCGGCGGGGGGACGTCGCGCTCCTCGCGACGCGGTTTTTGGCCCGTGCGGCCGCCCGCTTCGGGTCGCGCGCGCGCGCCCTGCACCCGGACGCGCTCGCCGCGCTCGAGGCCGCCGACTGGCCCGGCAACGTGCGCGAGCTGCGCCACGCGATCGAGCACGCCGTCGCGCTCGCCGAGGGGGAGGAGGTCCTCGTGGGCGACCTGCCCGAGGGCCCGCGCGCGGCGGCCCCGCGGCCGAAGGCGGGCACCTGGCGGGAGGTGGTGGAGACCGCGCGGGACCGCGCCGCGCGCGAGTACCTCGTCGAGCTGCTCAAGCGCACCGGCGGGAACGTGACGCGCGCGGCCGAGGAGGCCGACGTCGAGCGCGAGACCTTCCACCGGCTCTTGCGGCGGCACGGGGTGGAGGCGGGGAGGTTCCGGGGCTGACCCTCAGGTCTGCTCGTCCGGCAGCGTGAAGCGGAACGTGGCCCCCTTCCCGGGCTCCGCCTCGGCCCACACGCGACCGCCGTGGCGCCCGACGATGCGGTTCACGGTGGCGAGGCCGATGCCGGTGCCCTCGAACTCCTCGACGCCGTGGAGGCGCTGGAACGGCGCGAACAGGCGGTGGACGTAGGCCATGTCGAAGCCCGCGCCGTTGTCCGCCAGGCAGAAGGCGTCGCCCTCGCGGGAGAAGCGGATGGCGGCGCCCGGCGTCCGGCTCGTGAACTTCCAGGCGTTGCTCAGGAGGTTCTCGAGGAGGATGCGCAAGAGGTGGGTGTCGCCAACGGCGACGAGGCCATCCTCGACCTCGACCCGCACGTCGCGCGCGGGGTCGGCGTGGGCGAGGTCCTCGAGGATCGACCGCGCGAGCCCGCTCATGTCGACCCGCTCGCGGTGCAGCCCCGCGCGGGTGACCCGCGAGAGCTTCAGCAGGTCCTCGATGAGCTGGGCCATGCGCCTCGTCGCCGCGCGCAGCCGCGTCATGTACGTGCGGCACGTCGGCGAGAGCGCGCCGCCGCACTCCTCCTCGATCGCGGCGCCGAAGCCGTCGATGCTGCGCAGCGGCGCGCGCAGGTCGTGGGACACCGAGTAGCTGAAGCTCTCCAGCTCCTTGTTGGCCGCCTCGAGCTCGGCGGTGCGCGACACGACGCGACGCTCGAGCTCCTCGGTGGCCTCGCGCAGGCGGCGCTCCGCGTCCACGCGCTCGGTGACGTCCAGCGCCATGCCGAGGACCCCTTCGACGTCGCCGCCGTCGCGGCGCACGGGGCGGAAGTACATCTCGAGCGTCTTGCCCTCCAGCTCGAGGAGCGCCGAGCTCGCCTCGCCGGCGAGGCCACGCTTCAGGTGATCGACGAGCGCGGGGTGGTCGGCGAACACCTCGGCGCAGGGGTCGCCGACGCGCTGCATCGGCAGGAGCCCGAGGGCGGCGAGGGCCTTGCCGCGCTGCAGCCGGAGGATCCCGTCGCGGTCGCACACGAGCAACAGCACCGGCGCGTTGTCCACGACCATCCGCAGGCGCTCCTCGCTCTCGCGGAGCCCGGCGGCGGCGCGCTCGCGCGTGGCCTCGTTCCGGCGGACGAGGAGGTAGAGCATCGCCAGCATCGTGCCCGCGACCGCGTTCGCCACGGCGAAGGTCGTGCGGGCCAGCTGGGTCGATCGCTTCGCGTGCGCGTTGGCGGTGTCGAAGCGCCGATCGAGCTCCCGCTCGAGCGTGGCCAGCTCGGTCCGCACCTCCGCCATCGCGGCGAGCCCCCCGCCGCCGAGGACGTGCCGCATCGCGGCGTCGAGCCCCTCCTGCTGCCGGTGGAGGACCCCCTCGCGGAGGCGCGTGGTGCGGACCTCGATGGCGCCCCGGAGCGTCTGGACGCGCGCGTGGAGGACGGGCTCGTCGCGGACGTGCGCGTCGAGGTCGGCGAGCAGGCGATCGATGTCGGGCCCCGCTTCGATCCAGGGCTCGAGGTACTGCTCTCCGCCCGTGAGGATGTAGCCGCGCTGCGCGCTCTCGGCGTCGACCACGCGCGTGCCGAGCCGGCGCAGCGTCGCCAGCGCCTCCTGCGCCTCGATCGCGCTCTCGTGCGCGGTGGCCACCCGACGCGCGCTGAAGGTCGAGAGCAACACGTTCGCGACGAGCAGCGCGAGGGCCGCGGCGAGCCCGACGCCGTGGAGCGAGCGGGTGCCCGCCGCCTCCGAACGCACGGGCCGCGGCGCGAGCGAGCCGTCCGCCATGCGTGGAAGCTATGCACCGGCGGACGCCGCGTTCTCCGCGAGGGCGGCCATCACCTCGGACGCCAGCTCGGCGCGCCGGGCGGCGACCGCCTCGGCGAGGGGCGCGTGCGCGGACGCGAGCCAGCGCGCGCGGAGGGCCTCGCGCCGCAGGGTCACCCGCTCGTCCCAGCGCAGCGCGAAGAACCCCGTCGCCGGCGCGATCGCGAGGACCCCGACCGCCGCCCACCCGCCGGCGAGCCGGTCCGCCACGGCCGCCTCGGTGATCCACGCGAGCGGCATCACGACGGCGCCGAGCATCAGCTTGTAGGTCGAGACGACGTCGAGGTGCGCGCCGGCGAGCCGCTGGGCGACGGGGCGCACGGCCCGGTACGGGATCCAGTTGAGCGCCGCGCCGATCGCCGCGAGGGGCGCGGTGGCCACGAGCGTGGCGAGCGCGTGCCCCTCCTGCCGCGGGGACTCGAGCGCGAAGGGGTCGCGGACGCCGACGGCGTCGAGCATGCGCGCGAAGTGACGTACGGCGGCCACGATGCGCCCGAGGCGCGCGGGGTCCTCCTCGGCGAGCGCCCGGTACCGGTCCGCGAGGCGCTGCGCGCGCGCGTGCACCGCGGCGAGGTCCTCGCCGCCGTCCTCGCTCGTCCACCCCGCCACCGCGACGAAGCCGCGCCACACCTCGCGGTCCTCCGCCTGCAGCACCACCTCGCCGAGCCCCTCCGCGATCCGCGCGGTGAGGGCGTCGACGGGCTCGCCCGCGTGGGGCTCGATGGGCTCGCCGAACGCGACGGACACCCGCGTGCGGAAGACGTCCTTCTCCTCGTAGAGGAGCCCCGCGGGCACCACGCGGACGCCGGGTGTCGCGAGCGCGATGCGCGCGGCCCCCGTCTTGAGCCGCTCGAGCCCGGGCGCGTCGTGGCTCTTGCCCTCCGGGAAGAGCGCGAGCCAGCCGCCCGCCCCGAGCAGGTCCGCGCACCGCGCGAAGGTCTCCTCGTTCCGACGCGTGTCGGCCTCGTGGGCGCGGTAGACGGGGAGCGCGTCGAACGCGCCCATGACCCAGCGCCCGAGCGCCGTCGCGAAGAACGTGCTCTTCGCGAGGAACGCGACCGGCCGCCCCGCCGCGATGCGCAGCACCAGCGGATCGAGGAGCCCGTTGGGGTGGTTCGCCACGAGCACGACGGGCCCGCGCCCCGGCAGCGCCCCGCTCACCGCGACGCGCGGGTAGTAGAGCCGCACGAGCGCGAGGACGAGCCGCCGGAACAGCGCGCTCACAGCCTGCGCCACCCCAGCGCCCACGTCGCCGCCCCCGCCGCGAGCATGACCGGCACGATCGCGACGGCGAGCGTCAGGTCGCCCGTCACGTCCGAGATCTGCCCGATGATCGGCGGGCTGATGGCGTCGCCGAAGAGGTGGATGCACAGGATCGAAAGGCTGAAGGCGCGCGCGCGCATCTCGGCGGGCACGCTGTTGGCGATCACCGTGTTGATGGGCCCGTTGTAGAACCACATGAAGAACTGCGCGACGCCCACGCACGCGACGGCCATGCCCGCGCCCGGCAGGAGCAGCGCCACGCCGGCGAGCACGGCCGCGGGCCCCATCGAGAGCGCCGAGAGCGCGAGGTAGTGGTTCTTCGTCCGGCCGGCGAGGCGGTCGGCGAGCCAGCCGCCGGCGAGCGTGCCACCGAGGCCGCCCACGACGGTGACGGTCCCGACGGCGGAGCCCGCGGCCGCGAGGTCCATGCCCCGGGCGCGCGCGAGCCAGGTGGGGAGCCAGTCGGCCATGCCGCCCGACGCGAACGTGACGAGCGTGTAGCCCGCCACGGCGAAGACGAACGAGCGGTTCGCGAGGAGCGTACGCGCCGCCTCGGGCCAGCCGGGCGGGGGGGGATCGCCCGCGGCCGGCTGCTTGCCCGGGTCGCGGATCTTCAGCGCGAGCAGCGCGGCGAGCACGCCGGGCAGGCCACACGCGAGGAACGCGACGCGCCAGCCCCAGAGCTTGCCGAGCCAGCCCCCGATCGCGAAGCCGAGCGCGGCGCCCACGGGGATCGCCACGTAGAACAGCGTGAGCACGCGGTTGCGCCGCTCGGGGGGGAAGTAGTCGCTGATGAGCGGCGGCGCGAGCGTGGCGTACGCGGCCTCGCCGACCCCCACGAGCGCGCGCGCGAGCAGGAAGGTCCAGAAGCCCGTCGCGAGCGCGGCTCCGCCCGTCGCGAGCGACCAGAGCGCCACGCCGCCGGCGATGAGCACCCTTCGGGGCACACGGTCGGCGAGCGACCCGAAGATCGGGCTCGTGATCATGTAGACCACGACGAAGGCGGTGAGCGGCCAGCTGGTCTCCGCGTCGGTCAGCCCGAGATCGGTCTTGAAGAGGTCCTTGACCGCGCTCGGGACGTACCGGTCGAAGTAGTTGAGCAGGTTCATCGCCGTCAGCACGGCGACCGCGAACTTCGCGTCGGCCGCCACCGGCGAGGCGCTCGGCGCCCCGGGGCTGGGAGAAGGAGTCGGGGCGCCGGTCGTCAGCACACACCTCCGCGGCGGTGACGGCCTTGTCTACCAGAAGGCGGGCGCGGGGGCGATTGCACTGCGCCTACCCGACGGGGCGCGCTAAGGTCGGGGCATGCTCGACTGCGGCACCGTCTGGATGCGCGACGACTTCGATCTCCGCCCCCCGGAGGTCGCGCCGCTCCCTCCCGACGCGCACAAGGGCGAGCGCGACGCGTGGGGGACCTACCCGTACGAGCTCGCGTCCGAGAACTTCGTCGTGAAGTGGGGCACGTCGGGGAGCGTCGGCGAGGACGATGTCGAGGCGCTGCTCGCCTCGTTCGAGACCGCGTGGGCCGAGGAGATCGAGGCCTGGGGCATGCCGCAGCCCCGGGGCACGGAGAGCTCGCTGTTCAACGTGTACGTGGGCGACACCGGCGACGGCACGCCGTCGAGCTACGGCGCCGGCGGCTACTACGACCGCGACGACGACGGCTACCCGTTCGTCGTGATCGCCCGCGACAGCCTGCGCGACGCCGCCTACGCGCAGAGCACCGCTGCGCACGAGTTCTTCCACGCGCTGCAGGACGAGACGGAGAGCTACGGCTACACGGGCGACGCCGCGTGGTTCTGGGAGGCGAGCGCGTGCTGGGCCGAGGGCGAGGTCTTCCCGGAGAACGACAGCTACGCGCAGTTCCTCTTCGGCTACGCGCTCCTCCCCCACTACGCGCTCGACTTCTTCGACTACCCCGACACGGGCGAGCTCCAGGAGTACCACCAGTACGGCGCGTTCATCTTCCCGCGCTTCGTCTCGGAGGTCGCCGCCGACCGCGCGGCGGTGGTCGAGGCCTGGACGGCGCCCGTCTCGGGCGACCCCATCGAGGGCCTCGCCGCCGGCCTCGACGTCCCGATGGCCGACGCGTTCGCCGAGTTCGCGGCCCGCAACGCCACGTGGGACTACGCGGACGGCGAGGCCTACGCCGACCACGTGTCCACCTGGTCCGACTGGCTCGACGTCGACGTGGTCGTGGGCAGCGTGCGCGGCGGCGAGGGGACCGACGGCCTCGTGGAGGCGCCCGAGGACACGCTCCCGGAGCGCTACGGCTACAACGTCGTGCGCATCCGCGACGCCGAGCGCGTGCGCGTCACGTTCGAGGGCGACGCCGAGGGCTCGCGCGGCGGCGAGGCGGCGTGGCGGGCCACCGTCGTGACCGTCGACGGCGAAGCGTTCACGCGCACCCCCCTCGACGGCGAGCTCGAGGCCGGCAGCGACGGCGACGCCTGGCTCGTCGTCGCGGCCGTGCCCGACGAGGCCCGCGCGGAGGAGACGTTCGCGTGGCGGTACGCGGTGGAGCCCGTCGAGGTCGAGCCGGCCGAGGACACCGGCGATCCCGCGGAGCCCCTCGACGTGGAGGAGGGCGGCGGCGGCTGCGGGTGCGGCGCATCTTCGTGGGGGCGGGTGTCCCGCCCGCCCCTCGCCTGGCTCGCGCTCGCCGGGCTCGCCCTCACACGCGCACGAGGCCGGCGGCCCGCGCGATCCTGAGCTTCCGCTCGCAGGCCTCCGCCTCGCCGGGGAAGGCGCGGCGTGCGTCGTCGAAGCGGAGCGGCGGCCGGTCCGGCCGCGCGGCCTCGACCACCTCGGCGAGCCACTCGATCTCGGCGCGGCGCCCGCGGACCCGCACGTCGCGCTCCGGCGTGCAGAGGACGAGCGCGTCGTCGTCGGCGAGCACGTCGCCGCCCAGCCAGACGAGGCGATCGCCCGCGTCCGCCGGCGGGGCGAGCGCGCGCCGGATGCGATCGGGCGGCTCGGACGTGGGCGGCGCGCCCGGGATCCAGGCGTGCGCGGGGCGGTCCAGCTCGCGGCCGCGCATCCACGCGGCGAGCGCGCGGGGCAGCGCCTCGTCGAAGCGGTCGGGGTCGGCGCCGGTGGGGTCGACGTGCGGGACGTCGTTCGCGGCGAACACCCCCGGGGGCAGCGGCGGCACGATCACGCCGAAGGCGCCCGGGTCCGGATGGATCGCCGAGTGGCGGGTGAGCACGAAGCGGTGCCAGAACGCGGAGTCGAGCAGCCCCTCCGCGAAGAGCTGCCGCACGAGCTCGAGCGAGTCCACCGTCTCCTGCTCGGTCTCGGTGGGGAAGCCGTACATCAGGTAGGCGTGGACGAGCACGCCGGCCGACTTGAACGCCGCGGCGGCGCGCGCCACCTGGTCGACCGTGACGCCCTTCTCCATCCTCGCGAGCAGGCGATCGCTCGCGACCTCGAGCCCGCCGGTCACCGCGACGAGCCCGGCGGCGGCGAGCAGGCGACAGAGGTCCGGGGTGAACGCCTTCTCGAAGCGGACGTTGCCCCACCAGGTGACCGGCAGGCGGCGGGCGAGCAGCTCGAGCGCCAGCGCGCGCATGCCCGCGGGGGGCGCGGCCTCGTCGACGAAGTGGAAGCCCGACTGCCCCGTGTCGGCGACGAGCTCGGCCATCACGTCGGCGAGCGCCCCGGCGCGCGCGGGGCGGTACCCCGCGATGTAGTCGAGCTGGACGTCGCAGAAGCTGCACTTGCGCCAGTAGCAGCCGTGGGCGAGCGTGATCTTGTTCCAGCGCCCGTCGGACCACAGGCGGTGGGCCGGGTTGAGGCTGTCGACGAGCTGGAGGTAGCGGTCGAGGCGGAGGTCGCCGTACCACGCGCCGATCGCGGCGGGCACGTCCTCCGCGGGGTGGTCGTGGCGGCCCTCGCGCGTGCGGGTGCGGTGGCGGCGGTCGGGCTCGCCGGCGAGCCGCGCGAGGATCGCGAGGAGCGGGCCCTCGCCGTCGTCGTAGGTGAGCGCGTCGACGTGGTCCCAGAGCCGGGGCTCGCCCACGTCGCGGAGCTCGGTGTTGACGTAGCCGCCGCCCATCACCACGTAGGCGCCGCGGGCGCGCAGCCGCCGCCCGATCCGCAGCGCGCCGTACACGTTGCCGGGGAAGGGGACGGACAGCCCGACCACGTCGGCGTCGATCGAGTCGGCGAGCGCGTCGAGGCGGGCGTCCACGAGCGTGGTGCGGGCGAGCCGGTCGGCGAGCGGCTGGAAGGTGGTGGGCCCGACGGCGAGGTGGTGGTGGTAGCGCGCGAGCGAGAACCCGTCGTCGACGCAGCTCGTGACGAGGTCGGCGAGGTCCTCCACGTAGAGGGTGGCGAGGCGGCGCGCCGTGTCGTCGGCGGCGAGCGGCCCGAAGCCCTCCAGATCGGCGGCGGCGAGGCGCGGGCCGCGCGGCAGGAACGGCGTGTCGAGGATCCGGGTGGCCAGCGTGCGGTCCTTCCCCTGGAGGAAGCGGATCACGGGCTCCACGACGTCCTCGTGTTGCCGCCGCAGGGCGAGCGCCCGCCACGCCGGCTCGGGCAGCTCCTCGCGTTCGGCCACCGCGTCGAACACGGCGGCGAGCCCCTCGCGGGAGAACAACGACAGCACCAGCTCGATGCCGAGGTCGCGCTGGGTGCACGCGATCCCGCGCTCCCGCAGCGCCCGCGCGAGGTACGCCGTCGCCGGGTAGGGCGCGTTGAGCTGGGTGAGGGGGGGAAGGACGAGCGCGATCTTCATGAGGGACCGGATGGCTATCGCGGGCGCGGGGCTTCGGGGCGGGGGCGCGGGGCGCACCTTGGAGTGGGGGCATCGCGCTGGCGCTGCTCCTCGCGTGTGCGGGGGAACCGCCGGCCGCCCGTGAGGAGGAAGGGCCCCCTCCCTCGGGTGTCACTGCGTGCGTCGGAATGGAGCAGGCGGCGCGCCCCTCGCTCTCCCCGGTCGAGCTCGGCGCCGCGGTCGCCCTCTCTGTCTCCCTCCGCGCCTTCGTGCCTCCGTGCCCCCCCGAGCGAGGTCCGCGACGGAGCGTGCGAAAACGGAGTTCGAGGTCGGTTAGACTCCCTCGGGCAAATGGCGCGGGTCCTGGTCATCGACGACGATCCCTGGGTGCGGGAGTCCGCCCGCGACCTCTTGCAGGCCCTCGGGCACGAGGTCGTGGAGGCGAAGGACGGCGAGACGGGCATCGCCGCCGTCGCGGCCGCCCCGTTCGACCTCGCGCTGCTCGACGTACGCCTGCCTCGCATGGAGCCGGGCGAGGTGCTCGCCGGGCTCCGCGCGCACGCGCCCACGCTGCCCGTCGTGGTCTACACGGGGCTCCTGCGCGATCAGGTCGACCCGGCGCTGCTTGCCGCCCCCGACGTCGGCTACCTCGAGAAGCCCTTCACGCTCGAGCAGGTGGAGGCCGAGCTCGCGCGGATGGGCATCCGGTGACGCTCGCCTTCCTGCTCGCCTGCGCGCACACGCCCGACGCGCCCGCCGCGCCGCGCACCTTCGCGGTCCTCGCGTTCAACGACCTCTACCGCGTCGAAGGCGACGTGGCGGAGGGCGGCCTCGCCCGCATCCGCGCGCTGCGCGCCGACCTCGCCGCGACCTACCCCGACCTCCTCGTCGTGGGCGCCGGCGACTTCCTGTTCCCCTCGCTCCTGAGCCGCACGTTCGAGGGCGCGCAGATGATCGACGTGCTCAACGGGCTGGACGGGTCGGCCGGCTGGGACGAGCGGATGATCCTCACCTTCGGCAACCACGAGATGGACGCGAAGGACGCGTCCGTGCTCGACGCCCGCCTCGAGGAGTCCGGGTTCACCTGGGTCACCAGCAACGTGACGTTCGCGCCCGAGGTGGCGTCGCCGAACCTCGCGCGCCTCGCCTACCGCCACGCCGGCGGCGTGAAGGTGGGGTTTTTCGGCCTCACGGTGGACAGCAACCCGAAGCCCTGGGTCCTCGAGTACGCCGACCCCGTCGAGGCCGCGCGCGGCGCGACCGCCGAGCTCCGCGCGAACGGCGCGGAGGTGGTGATCGCCGTCACCCACCTCCCGGTGGAGCAGGACGAGGCCCTGCTCCGCGCGCTCGGCTCCGAGGGGCCCGACCTCGTGCTCGGCGGCCACGAGCACGTCGCCCACCGCCGGGAGGTGGACGGGCGCCTCGTGCTCAAGGCCGACGCCGAGGGGCGCTCGGCCACGCTCGCCCGCGTCACGGTCTCGCCCGACGGGCGCGTCGAGGTCGCCGACGAGAAGCTCGTGCCCCACGCGCTACCTCCGGACCCCGCCGTGGCCGAGCTCGCCGCGGGCTGGGTCGCGCGGCACGAGGCGGAGTACTGCGAGCGGAAGCTCCTCCGCCCGGCGGGTTGCCTCGAGGAGGTCCTCGGGCGCGCCGCCGTCGAGCTCGTCGCGACCGAGGACGAGCTCCGGGGCGGCGAGACGGCGTTCGGCGCCTGGATCGCCGACCTCGCGCGCGCCCACTTCCCGGAGGCGGACGTCGCGTTCGTCCACGCGGGCACGCTGCGGCTCGACCGCGACCTCCCCGCCGGCGCGGCGATCACCCGCCGCACGATCGAGGAGCTCTTCGCGTACCCCGCGAAGACGCAGCTCGTGCGGATCGACGGCGCCACGCTCCAGGCCGTCGCCGCGCGGAGCGTGCGCGACGGCCCCGGGAAGGGCCACTGGCTGCTGGTGAGCGGGTTCGGCTTCCGTCACGCCGGCGGGGTCGCCGGTCCCGTCCACCTCTTGCGTGGCACGCCGCGGGCGGTGCGGCCCGAGGAGCCGCTCCTCGCCGTCACCCTCTCGTACCTCACGGATCCGTCGACGGGTCAGGACGGCTACACCATGCTCTCGCCCGCGCAGGTCGTGCGCGAGGGGTCAGACCTGAAGGACCTCGCCATCGCCGCGCTGGGGGCGGCGGGCGCGGCTGGAATCGCGCCGGTGGCGGAGGGGCGGGTATGCGGTCCGGGCGACGGTCGCTGCGCGGTGCCTCGTCCGGATCCCTGATCGGCATCATGCGGGGGTCCTCCTCGGGTTGCGCTCGGCCTCCAGCGCGCGCCGCAGGGCCGCGTCGAGGTCGTCGATCCGCCAGGGCTTCGTGAGCACGCCGCGGAAGCCGAAGGCCTCCGGGTTGGCGAGCACGGGGTCGTTCGAGTAGCCGCTCGACACGATCGCGCGGACCTCGGGGTCGATGCCGCGCAGCTGGCGGACGGCCTCGAGCCCCCCCATGCCGCCGGGGATGGTGAGGTCCATGACCACGACGTCGTAGCGGCGCTTGATCGCGAGCGCCTCGCGGTAGCGCTCGATGGCCTCCTCGCCGTCGCGGGCGACCCCCACGTCGTACCCGAGCTCGCTGAGGGCCTCGCGGGCGACGTCGAGGACGGACAGCTCGTCGTCCATGACGAGCACCCGCCCGTCGCCGCCGGCGAGCGCCACGACCTCGTCGGCGGGCTCGCTCTCCGCGAGGGCGGGGAGCGCCGGGAGGTAGATGGTGAAGGTGGTGCCCTGGCCCGGGCGCGAGACCACGTCGACCTGCCCGGCGTGCCGCTGCAGGATCGAGTACACCGTCGCGAGCCCGAGCCCGCTCCCGCCCGGCTTCGTCGTGAAGAAGGGGTCGAAGATCTTCGCGCGGTGCTCGGCGGGGATGCCCACGCCGGTGTCGCTGACGTGGACGGCGACGTAGGGGCCGGCGCTGATGCGGCGGCTGCCGCCGGGGTCGAGCGCGACGTTCTCCATGCGGATGAGCAACGTGCCGCCGGCGGGCATCGCCTGGTCCGCGTTCAGCACGAGGTTGTGGACCACCTGGCCGATCTGGCCGGGGTCGGCCTCGATGGCGTGGAGCGGCCCGCCGACCTCGAACTCGCAGCGCGAGCGGCTGCCCTGGAGCGCGAAGGTGGCGGCGTCGCGGACGAGGCGCTCGAGATCCACGCGGGTCTTCACCGGCTCGCCGCCGCGCGCGAAGGTGAGGAGCTGCTGCGTGAGCGTGCGCGCGCGCTCGCAGGCGAGCTGCGCGGCGCGGAGGCGGTCGCCGACGGGCTGGCCGCGGCGCTCCTGCAGGATGGCGACGGACACCGACGCGAGGATGCCGGTCAGGAGGTTGTTGAAGTCGTGGGCGATGCCGCCGGCGAGCACGCCGATCGACTCGAGCTTCGACGCCTTGAGCAGCTCCTCCTCGTGGCGGCGGCGCTCGGCGATGTCGCGGAACACGAGCACGAGGCCGTAGGCGGCGCCGTCCGTCGAACGGATCGGCGACGCGCCGTAGCGGATGAGGCGCTCGGTGCCGTCCGCGCGGACGAGGAGCGCGTCCGTCTCGGGGATGGGCCGCGACAGCGCGTCGAGCAGGGGCGGCTCGGCGCGGCGGCCGCTCCGCTCGTCCTGGATGGGGAACACGTCGACGAGCGGGGCGCCGAGCGCGCGCGCCTGCGACCACCCCGTGAGGTCCTCGGCGACGCGGCTCATCAGCCGGATGCGCCCGGCGGTGTCGGTGGCGACCACGCCGTCGGCGATGGACCGGAGCGTGACCTTGAGCCGCTCCTCCTCGAGCATGCGCTCGCGCATGCGCTCCTCGAGGATGCGGTGGGCCTCGCGGAGCGAGTGCTCCGCGCAGCGGCGGTCGTGGATGTTGAGCCAGGTGCCGGCGACCTCCACCGGCACGCCGTCCGGGGCACGCAGCAGCACGGCCTGGTCGAGGAACCAGCGCCAGGTGCCGTCGGCGCAGAGCCAGCGGTACTCGACCGAGACCTCGCCCGAGGTCGGCAGCGCGCAGAACTCGATGAGCACGCGGTCGCGGTCGTCGGGGTGGATCCGCGAGAGCCAGAAGCCTCGGGCGCGCGTGAACGTCTCGGGCGCGAAACCCATGATGCGCTGCACGTTCGGCGTCACCGACAACGGGCGCAGCTCGGGCGGGGGCGTGGACGCGTAGATGGCGACGGGCGCGCTGCGGAGGAGCAGCGCCTCCCGTTCGTTCATGCGCCGGACGGCCTCCTCGACGCGCTGGCGCTCGGCGGCGGCCGTCTCCTTCAGCAGCCGCTGGTGGGCCTTCTCCTGCGCCTCGCGCAGCCGCGTGGCCTCGCGCGCGACGTGGCGGACGCGACGATCGAGCTCGACGAGCAGCCGGACCTTCGCGCGCAGGGCCGCCGGCGGCAGGTCGTCGGCGACGACGTCGATGGCGCCGCGCTCGAGCGCGGTCAGGACCGCGTCGGCGTAGAGGAGCTCGCGCGGGACGACGGCGAGCACGGGCGCGCGGACCCCGTGTCGACGCAGCCGGGCCACTTCGTCGAGCGCGCCGGGGTCGTCGGCGCCGAGGACGACCGCCGCGACGTCGACGCGCTCGGCGAGCTGCGTCTGCACGCGCGCGCCGAGGTCCGCGAGGCACTCCTCGAGGCGGGTCTGCCGCTCGGGGTCCCGGGCGAGCACGAGGAGGGTCGGGCGCATCGGATCGACGAATACCAGAGCGCAACCCGACGGTCAATCCCGATTCGTGCCTTTGTTCCTATATAGTTTGTGAGATAGTTTGGATTGTTAGGAGTATTCACACCCGACGGCACGACGCGACCGCCCGGCGCAGCGCCTCGAGCTGCCGCGCGCGTCCCTCGGGCGACGCGAGCTGGCCGCGCGACTCGGGGTGCCAGACCGCGGGCGAGGGGAGATCCTCGAACCGGAAGAAGCGGGTCGGCTCCGTGTGCGAGCGGAGCTCCCACCGGCCGCCCGGGCTCGGGACGAACATCGACCCCCACGGGTCGGCGCCGCAGAGCTCGGCGAGCTCGGCGAGCAGGTCGTAGAACTCCGCGGGGGGTCGCGTCATCGGGCTCCTCGGCCGCGCAAGGTAACGGACGCCACCCGCGGCGGTCGCGGTCCGGGATACCATGCCGGCGACTTGGCCCGCGTCCTGCTCGTCTACGCGAACCCGGCGATCACGGCGACGCCGGTGTCTCCGTACGGTGCCGAACGGATCGCGCACGCGTTGCGCATCGCGGGGTGCGAGGTCCGCCTCGTCGCGCCGTGGCTCGAGCCCGCCCCGCGCGCGGCGGTGGCGCGCGCGCTGGACTGGAAGCCGGATCTCGTCGGGTTCTCGATCCGCAACGTGGACGACGCGCTCGTGGTCCGCGCGGCGACGGGCCGCGGCGACCTCGACACCGCCTTCTACCTCCCGGCGGTCCGGCCCCTCGTGCGGCTCGCGCAGGCGCGCGGCGTGCCCGTCCTCGTCGGCGGCGCCGCCGTGTCCTCGATGCCCGAGGCGGTCCTGCGCTACCTCGGCGTGCGCCACGGGATCGCCGGCCCCGCCGACGATCTCGCGTGGCGCCTCGGCCGCGCGCTCGCGTCCGGGGTGCCGTTCCCCGCCGCGCTCCCCGACGACCCCCGCGTCGTCGACCTCGAAGCGACCCGCCCGCGGGCGCGGGGAGACGCCGCCGCGTGGCGCCCCGTGCCGGGCCCGACCCCGCGGATGGCGGAGTACATGCGCCTCGCGCGGGCGCGCGACGGGCGCGTCCCGGTGCTGGTGACCGCGGGCTGCGACCGCCGCTGCACCTTCTGCGTGGAGGCCTCCTTCCTCGGGTGGCAGGTCCGCGCGCGCCCCGCGGACGAGATCGTCCACGAGATCGGGCTCCTCGCCCGCGCGGGCGTGCGTCGCGTCTGGCTCGCCGCGAGCGAGCTCAACGTGCCCGACGGGCGCCACGCGGTCGCGGTGCTGCGCGCCGTCGCCGCCGCGGGGCTCGCCGTGGACGTGACGGGCTTCCTCCAGCCGGCCCCCGCCGACGACGCGCTGCTCGACGCGTTCGCCGCCTGCGGGGTGGATCCCGCCGGGCTCTCCTGGGAGCTGGGGCACCTCGACGACCGCCTCCTGCGCAAGGGCGCGGGCCCCGCCAACCGCGCGGCGATCGATCGGCTCGTGGCGCTGTACGCGCGCCGCGGCCACCGGACGCTCGGCGGCTCCGTGCTCCTCGGCGCCCACCCGGAGGAGACCTACGACCACGTCGACGCCGCGCTCGCCGTCGCCCGCGAGCTCGACGCCGCGCTCCCCGACGGGCTCGGGCTCGCGTGGGCCGCGGGGGGCCGGGTCTACCCCAACGCGCCGCTCGGCCGCTGGGTCCGCGCCCACCTCGCGGAGGCGCGCCCGCACCTCTACGGGCGGTGGACGCCCGACTTCGTCGCGCCGCTCGTGTTCTGCCGCCCGGCGTCGCCGCGGGCGCTCTTCGCGTACGTCGAGGCGGGCCTCGCCGGCTGCCGGGGCCAGATCCGCCCGCTCAACGCCGAAGCCACGGGCGACCCGCGCGTCGAGCGCTGGGTCAACCTCGCCATCGTACGCGACGATCCCGCGGGCGCCGTGCGCGCCGCCCGCGCCGCGCTCCGCCTCGACCCCCGGCACCCCGAGGCGCTCCGGCAGCTCGCGCTCCTGCTCGCCAACCGGCGCGGGGACGCCCCCGGCGCGCTCGACGCGCTCCGCCGGCTCGCCGAGGTGGTCGCCGGCGACCCCGTCCGCGCCGGCGAGGTGGCCCGGGCCATCGCGCAGATCGAGGCCGCGTGCAGGTGAAGGTGCTCACCGGGGTCCGCGCGGTCGATCGCGCGGCGTGGGACGCGCTCGTCGGCGACGGCACGCCCTTCTGCGAGTGGGACCTGCTCGCGGCGCTGGAGGAGGCGGGCTGCGTGGGGGGCGACACCGGCTGGCACCCCGCGCCGGTCACCGTGTGGGACGGCGACCGCCTCGTCGGCGCCGCGCCCGCCTACGTGAAGGAGCACTCCTTCGGCGAGTACGTGTACGACTGGCGGATCGCGCACTGGGTCCACCAGCAGGGCCGCCGGTGGTACCCGAAGCTCGTCGTCGCGGTGCCGTACAACCCCGTGCAGGGCGCGCGGCTCCTCGTCGCGCCGGACGCCCCCCGCGAGGCCGTGGTCGCGCGGCTCGTGGAGGGGCTGCTCGCCGCGGGGGCCGATCTGCCCGGCGTCCACGTCCTGTTCCCCGACGAGCGGGACGCCGCGGACTGCGTGGCCCGCGGCGCCTCGCTTCGGTTGCAGGCGCAGTACCACTGGCACAACCGTGGCTGGCGCACGTTCGAGGGGTGGCTCGCCGCGTTGCCGTCGAAGCGGCGGACCATGATCCGGCGCGAGCGGCGCGCGGTCGAGGGGGTCCGCGTGGAGGTGGTGGAGGCGCCGCCCGCGGGGCTCGCCGGCGACCTCTGGGGGTTCTACCGCGACACGTACGTCCGCCACACCGGCGAGACCGGGTACCTCAACGCGGCCTTCTTCGAGATCCTGTGCGCGCGGTGGGCCCACCGGATCCACGTCGTCCTCGCGCGGGACGGCGGGCGGCCCATCGCCGGTACGTTCAACGTGCGCAAGGGCGATCGCCTGTACGGGCGCTGGTGGGGCGCGTCGCGCGACGTGCCGTTCCTGCACTTCGAGGTCGCCATCTACGCGGCGGTGGAGTGGTGCATCCGCGAGGGCGTCGCCGCCTTCGAGCCCGGCCACGGCGGCGAGCACAAGCGCGCGCGGGGCTTCGAGCCCGTGCTGACGCGCTCCACGCACTGGCAGCGCGACGCGGACATCCACGTCGCGCTGCGCGCGTTCTACGAGCGGGAGGCCCACGTGGTGCGGGCCTCCCTCGGCGAGCCCTAGTCGGTGCCGACGGCCGGGCGCGTGGCGTCCGTGCCGAACCAGGCGTTCTTCCAGTCCTCGAGCTGCGCCACGTTCCGCTGGTGCTGGTCGAGCAGCATCCCGGCGTGCGACTTGAGCTCGGGGTGTGTCGCCTTGCTCTGCGCGACGCGCAGCGCGGTGACGCTGTGCTGCTCGTACGCGAGCAACGTGTCGACGTAGGCACGGTCGAAGTTGTCCTTGTCGAGGCTGCGGAGCGCCTCGAGCTGGCCCTTCGGCGTGTTCTCCACGTTCAGGTCCACGCGGTCCCTCTCCCCGCCCGGCCGGACGACGGTGGCGTCGCGGTCGCGCGTGGCGGTCGCGTCCGGGGTGACCACCCGATCGGTCGTGCCCGGCGTGACGCCGAGATCCCGGTCCGTCGTCCCGGTGCCCGTCCCCGTGGCGCCCATGCCCGTGGCGGGCGCGCCCATGCCCGTGGCGGGCGTGCCCATCGTCGTGCCGCTCGTCCACACGTTGCGGAAGTCGTACGGCGCCACGCCCGTGAGCGCGGGCATGTCGTCGACGCTCGGCGTGTCGCCGCTGCCGAACCACTGCTTGCGCCAGTCCTTGAACCGGTCGACCTCGGCCTTCCAGGTGTTGGCCGCGTTGTCCGACCAGGTCTTCAGCTCCTCGTGCGTGGCGTTGTTCTTGCCCACCTGCGCGAGGTCCACGCCGTACTGGTAGTGCGGCACCACGTGGTCGATGAACTGCTGATCGAAGACGGCGGCCTGCGTGACCGTCGTGCCCGGCGTCGTTCCCGGCGTCCCGGGCGCGGTGACGACGTCGGGCTCGCCCGGTCGCTCCGCGCGTTCCGCCGGCTCGCACGCGGCCACGAGCGCCGCGATCAGGATGCCGGAAACCAATCCAGCTCGAGTCATTTCTCCCCCTCCTGTCCTTGCAAGACACACCCAACCTACGCACGCCGCTGATCTCCACCAAACGGGAGACGTGCCTTGACGGCCCCCCTTCGGGCGCTACTCTCTCGACGTGGGCGCCGACGAGGTGCTCACCGCGAAGGGGGGCTGCCGGGATCGAGCCGACGTGGGGCCCGGCAGAAATTGACGTCGGCGTTGGGCGGCGCAGGACCATGACCTGCGCCGCCCGACTGTTTTTTCCGCGTCACTGCACCGGCGACGCGGTCGGGGGGCCCGACGTCTCCTGCGGGGGCGGCAGGTCCACCTCCGGGAGCGCCTCGTTCTCTGCCACGGGAATGTCGCAATGCCTGGCGACGGCCGGCCACGTGCGCAGCACGGCGACCGCCATCGCGGCGAGCACCGGCCCGACGAACACGCCGAGCATGCCCACCATCGCCAGCCCGCCGAAGATCGCGACGAGCGAGAGCAGCGGGTGCATCTCGTCGCGGCCCTTGAGCACCCAGGGGCGCACCACGTTGTCGACGATCCCCGCGACCGCGCCGGCGGACAACATCACGATCGCCTGCCAGTGCTCGTCGTTCGCCCAGTGCCACCCGGCGCCGATCGCCACGATGGGCGCCACGCCGAACAGCGGGAGCCACGCCGCGATGAACGTGGCGAAGGCCGCGAGGAAGGGGAGGGGCGTGCCGAGCGCGAGGAACGCGACCCAGACCACCACCGTCTGCGCGCCCGCCGCGGCCATCGACGAGAGCACCACCGCCGAGGCCGAGGTCCGGAACGATGCGGCGAGGTGCTCGCGCAGCGAGTCCGGCAGCGGCAGCTTGCGACCCACCCAATCGTAGAAGCTCGGACCGTCCAGCAACATGAAGTACACGGTGATGGTGCAGAGCGTGGCGTCGAGCGCGTACTCCGGGGTCTGTCCCACCACCGAGAGCGTGGCTTCGCTGGCGGCGCCGGCGATCGACACGGCGCCCTCCTGGATCCGCGTCCGCAGCTCGGCCGGGTCGGAGATGATCCCGCGAAGGGGCCCCCACTCGACGAGTCGATCGAGGAGCCCCTCGAACCCGATGCCGTCGTCGGCGAGCCGGCGCGCGGCCTCCACGGCCTCGTTGAACACGGTGACGAGGAACACGGTGATCGGCCCCATCACGAGCACGACGAGCCCGAGCGTCACGACGAGCGCCGAGAGCCACGCGGGCAGACGTCGGGCGAGCCGATCGTGGATCGGTCGCGTGATGACGGCGAGCAACGCGCCCATCCCGAACGGGAGCACGTAGGGGGCGACCACCCAGAGGAACGGCACCACCGTCGCGAGGCAGAGGAGCAGGTAGGTGAGGAGCGTGGGCCGGGTGTCGGCGTTCGTCATCTCTGCGAACGTAGGGACGGTGCGGTCGCCGGCGATCCCTGCCCGTGTGGTGGCGCCCGGCGGGTCTGGTATCGTACGGCATGCCCACCCTGCTCCTCTCCCGCAACACGCCGCTCACCCAGGCCGAGGCGGCCCGGCTCCCGAAGGGGTGTGTCGCCACCGACGGCAAGGACGGCGTGGTCGCGCGGGCCGAGCTCGACGGGCCCCTCGGCGCGCTGCTCGGCTTCGCGGTCGCGATGGGGCGCGCCGTGCCGGACGCCGCGTTCGTCGTCCAGGAGGGCGCCTTGCCCGCGCCCGCGTCTCCCGCGGCGCCCGCGGACGACGAGGTCGTCACCGAGACCGACCCGTGGAAGCTGGTCGACGCCCGCAAGCACGCGGAGGCCGAGCGCGTGTTCGCCGCCGGCAACGGGCTCGACGCGGACGGGCGGCTGCGGGTCAATCAGATGTGGTCGAGCCAGGACCCCGCGGTCGTCGCGTTCGGCTGCCGCATCGCCCGCGTGACCAACTGGAAGTCCGCGGTCACCAACCTCCGGCGCATGCTGTCGCACGCGCACCCCGACGTCCGCAAGGAGGCGGTCACCGCGATCGGCGCGCTGGGCGGGCCCTCGATGGAGATGGCCGTCCGCCCGCTCGAGAACGACCCCGACGCCGGCGTGCGCGAGGCGGCCAAGGCGGCGCGCGAGCGCCTGAAGTAGGAAACGAGGAGTGAGGCAACCGCCAAGACGCCAAGAGAACGCCAAGGACGCCGAGGAAGAGGAGGGGGCGCCTGCGGCGCCGGGCCGGGATCACGCGGATGCCTTGGCGCCCTCTGCGTCTTCTTGGCGTCTTGGCGGTTCGACCTCTTCTTCGCGCCCTTCGCGGTTCGACTCCCTTCAGACCAGTCGGATCCGGTCCAGCCGGAAGATCCGGTCCTCGCCGCGAAGGTGGCAGTAGGCCTCCACCCGGTTCGCCGTCACCTTGCGCACCGTGATCGTGCGGCGGGTGACGAGGCCGTCGGGGCGCTGGGCCCCCTGGTAGTCGATGAGCACGGGCTCGTGCGCGTCGCAGGCCTTCTGCAACACGGCGGCGACGGCCCGCTGCTCGGCGGCGGTGCGGCGGCGGCAGAGGCCGCGCGCGAGGTCGACCGACATGCGCCGCCCGGGATCCGCCATCGCGAGGAGGCGCCAGGCGACGTCCAGCGTGGCGGCGGCGTCGTCCGCGGCGCGGTGGGCGCGGTCGCGGGCGATCCCGAAGTGCGCGCACACGCTGGCGAGGCTGTGGCTGGCGAGCGGGAGCACCCGACGGGCGAGCCCGAGCGTGTCGAGCACCGGCGCGTCCGGCGCGCTCACCCCGGCGCGCGCGCACTCCATCTCGAGGAACGACAGGTCGAACCGCGCGTTGTGCGCCACCAGCACCGCGCCCTCGAGCCCCGCCATCAGCCGCGGCAACGCCTGCGCGAAGGTCGGCGCGCCGCACACCATCGCGTCGGTGATGCCGTGCACCGACGTGGCGGCGACCGGCCGCCCCGGGTTCACGAGCGTGCTCCACGCGCGCGCGGGCCCACCGGCGCCGCCGCGCACGACCGCCACCTCGACGACCCGATCGCCGTGCTCCGCGGACAGCCCGGTCGTCTCGAAGTCGAGCGCCGCCAGCTCGCGCGCCCAGATCGTCATTCGGGCTCGGGCGGCGCCTTGTTCCACGAGGGCAGGCCGGGGGGCGTCCAGCCGTCGCCGCCCACGTCCACCCAGATGGGGTTGGTGATCGCGTAGGGGATCACGGGCCCCTCGCGGGGGATGGGCACCGCGGGCGAGAGGAAGCCGCCCACGCCGTCGACGTCGGCGAGGGCCTCGGTGACGACGTCCTGCAGCTGTACCGGCGCCATCTCCACCGGGTTGAAGACCGGCGAGAGGTCGCCCTCGCCGATCGCGACCACGACGAACCAGGAATCGGCGTCCACCTCGACGGTCACGTCCTGGACGAGCTTGTACACGTCGGGGTCGAGCCCCACCCACTCCCGGATCAGCGCGCCGTTCTGGTAGAGCTCGACGCGGTCGACGGGGATCCAGGTGGGCGCCTGCACCTCGACGTGCAGCTCGACCTCGCCGTCGGTGGCGATCTCGCTGCCGATCGGCTCGCCGTCGGCGGTGAAGCGGATGAACGGGCCGTAGCTCGCGACGACGCGGTGCTCGCGGACGGCGTCGGCGATGGCCTGCGGATCGAGGAAGGCGGGCTCGTCCGTCTCGGACATCACGTAGTTGCGGGGGCAGCCGGCCTCGGTCTCGTACTTGCCGTGCGTGTCGCTGTTGCCGAGCGCCGTGTAGCGGTGGCCGAGGTTCAGCAGCGCGAACCAGTCGTCCACCTGGCCCTCGTGGCCGTAGCCGAGCGTGACGACCCCGTCGGAGAGATCCTCCTGCTCGCCCTTGTCGCGGCTGTCGACGTCGAAGGCGTCGACGGTGCCGCCGGCCGCGAAGGCGTCGAGCTCCTCCTGCGTGGGCGTGCGGATGAGCTCGAAGCGCTTGCCGTTGAGGATCTCCAGCGCTTCGAAGTCGTCGGACGGGCCCTCGCCGATCTCCTCGTTCCAGAGGCCGAGCGTCGGGGTGGTCCACTCGCCCGTGTAGGGGTCGAAGCCGAACTGGTCGTGGTAGCCGAGGATGCCGTCGCGCGGGTGGGCGACGATGCGGATGGGGTCGAAGCCGTCGCGCTCGCCCATGTCCCGGAGCTCGGCGAGGATGTCGCCCGCGGACATGCCGGTCCAGTCGAAGGCGCCGCCCTGCTCCGCGATGGTGTCGGCGACGTAGGGGAAGCCGAGGAAGTGGCCGACCTCGAGCGTGGTGGTCTCGAGCCCGACCGCGGTGCCGAGCCACTCCTCCAGCCCGAGGTCCTCAATGGTGGGCCGGAAGTCGGTGAGGAAGTCGTGGTCGGTCGCGGCCATGAACTCGACGCCCTCGGCGGCGAAGGTCACGACGCGATCGGAGAGCTTCGTGCCCGAGTCGAAGCTGTGGATCGCGTGGACGTGGAAGTCGGCGCTCACCCAGCCGTCGGTCTCCACCGAGCGGAAGACCTGGAGCTGCAGGCGGGCGACGCCGTTGGCGTCCACCGTGAACTCGCGCGTGTCGATCTCGTACTCGAGCCCGCGGCTCGCGGTCGCGGTGTAGGTGCCCGGCGGCAGCACGACGTCGGCGTGCCCGTCGCTCGTGAAGACGACCTCGGCGTGGCCGCCGGGGACGTAGGGGTCGCCCTTCACGCTGTCGAGCGAGGTGTCGCCCGTGAACGTGACCTTGGCGGGCACGCGGCGGCCCTGCTCGTCGTAGACGTCGACGCTGACCTGCCCCGCGCGGGGCGAGGCGAGCACGAGCTCGACGAGGCCGCCCTCCTCCACGGTGACGGGGACGCGAGGGCCGTCCGGACGGCCCCGGACGTGCACCTCGAGATCCCACTCGCCCGGCGGGAGCCGGCCGCCGAACGAGCCGTCGATCTGCGTGTCCTCGCCGACGTCGGAGAGCCACTGCGACCAGGGCTTGTCGGCGTCGCGCTCGTAGACCAGCACGCTGGCGCCGCTCACGGAGACGTTCGTGCCCTCCTCGAGGACGTAGCCGCGCACCTCGCCGTACGGGTCGCCGCGGACCTCGAGGATGGCGTCCACCACGCTGCCCACGTCGCCCTTGCCCACGACGAGCCAGCGATCGTAGGTCCAGGCCTTGCCCTGGAAGCGGTCGACGTCGCCGGCGTCGTCCACCACCCCCGCCACGCCGGCGCCGAAGGCGGCCGTCTGCGAGGACGTGAAGAGCGGCACGAACATCGGCGAGCCGTCCGCCGTGGCGATGCCGTAGCTGACGCCGTCGGCGACGCCCGCGACGAACGGGAGGCGGAACGGCTCCCGGAAGGAGTTCTTGCCGGCGAGCTTCTCCTCGTAGACGGCCTTGTCCTCGTCGAAGCCGATGCCGGGGGCGAAGACGTCGACGGTGCCGCCCTGGAGGTAGAAGTCGCCGAACGCGAGGCCCGAGGTCAGCGCGAGCCCGAGGACGTCGAGCGACTCGGGGTCGCCGGAGGCCGCCGCGGTCTCGGCGGGCGTCTCGCCCGTCAGCGTGGCGGTGGTGCGGACGAGGAGGCCCGGCTTGCCCGGCTCGAGGATGTAGTCCGTCGTCATGCGGAAGTCGGGCTGCTGGATGGACGGGTAGGCCCACAGCGGCTTCAGCATCGTGAGGAAGGGCACGCTCGCCGCGTCCACGCGCACGATCGCGGCGCCGTCGCTGCCGTCGGCCGCGATGAACACCTGCTCGGCCTCGGGGTCGGAGGCGGCCGCGAGGTTCATGTTCACGGTGGCGAAGGTCTCGGCGAAGTTGTCGTTGCCGTGCCCGCCCCCCCAGCGCGGGTCGGGGCGCTGCAGGTCGACGTCGGCGATCGTGCCGCCGTACGGGCTCGGCCCCATCGAGTAGCGGGCGCCGAGGATGGCCACGCGGACGCGGTCGTTCTCGAGCAGGAAGTCGCCCGGGCGCGCCATCGCTTTCGGTCCGCCGATGGCCTCGTCCAGCGACGCGATCTGCCGCGCGCTCGCCCAGGTGGGAGCGTCGGGCGCGCAGGCGGTCAGCAGGGGGAGGAGTCGCACCGGTGTAGGATACCGGTCTCGCCCCGGATGTCCATGCTGTTCGCCGCCGCCGCCGTCCTCTCCCAGCCGACCCTCGCCGACGACGAGCCCGCCGGATCGAAAGAGCGGGTGCGCGGGATCGAGCCGGTGGGGCTCCTCCAGATCTGGGGCACGGCCTACGACTGGGACACGAACGCGCAGGCGGACGCGACGTCTTACGGCGACCCCGAGCACGACCCCGGCGTCTCCGTGAAGCGCGCGCGCCTCGGCGTCGAGGGGCGCGAGAAGGGCGTGACCTACGAGCTCGTCTTCGGGCTCACGGCGCCCTACGACGCGTTCGACGCAGAGGACGGCGACATCGAGGTGGTCGACGCCACCGTCGGCTACCGCGCGGGCGGCGCCGAGAAGGGGCTCGTCGGCGGGGAGATCGGCAAGTCGAAGCTGCCGTTCTCGCGTGACCAGATGATGTCCTCCGCCGAGCTCACCTTCACCGAGCGCGGCCTCGGCGCCGAGCACGCCGCGCCGGACCGCGCGCTCGGGCTGTCCGCGTTCGGCGCGAAGTTCGGCGGCAAGCTGACGCTCGGGGTGTTCAACAGCGGGGGGACCCTCTTCGGTGACGACAACGTCGGCAAGACGCTCGTGGGGCGGCTCGAGTACGAGAAGGGCGACAGCTACGTCACGTTCCGGCGCAAGCACGGCTTCGCGATGGGCGTCGGCGCGGGGGCGTACCTGACCGAGGACGTCGCCACGACCACGAACGCGCTCGGCGCCGACGCCCTCGTGCGCGTCGCCGGCGTCGCCGTGCTCGCCGACTTCTCGCTGCAGACCATCACGCCGACGGCCACCACGGTGGACGAGCCCGGTGTGCTCGCCGAGACCACGCGCACGACGTTCACCGGCCAGCTCTCCTACGGCCTCGGCGACTTCGAGCCCGCCGTCCGCTACACGATGCTGATGGACAGCGCGACCGGCGCGTGGTCCCAGCTCCTCGCCGGCGTGGTCTGGCACGGGGTCTACAAGGAGGACGACGACGACCGCGTGCGCGTGGGTGCCGGCTACGTCCACCGCTTCGAGGAGGTCGAGCGGAGCAACGACACGGTCCGCGTGTGGGCGCAGATGCGGCTATGAGACCCCGAGCCCGCCCGTGAGGATCCAGGGCATCCCGGAGCTGCCGGAGCCGGCGTTCCGGACACACGACGACGCGTGGGTGAGCCTCGACGCGGTGGTCAAGCGCGTCTGCGAGGCGCTGCACGGCGACGTGAGCCCGCTCGTGGCGAAGTGCACCATCCAGCTCGCGCGCTTCGAGACCCACCGCGCCGACAGGGTGGAGATCGGCCAGCTCGCCGCGGACGTGTGCCAGGCGCTCCGGGGCGAGCGCATCGTCGTGACGCCGCTCACCGTGCGCGCGGTGCTGCTCGCCTACGCGAGCGAGGTGGCCTCGCTCGGGATCGTGCAGGTGGTGGAGGGCGGCTAACCGGCGACGGTGACGCGCAGGAGCTTCGTCGGCGCGCCCTCGCGCACCTTCGTGGCGCCGTCGTCGGCCTCGATGAAGTACTCGATGCCGCCGGCGAACTCCTCGGTCACGCGCACGCTCGTGGTGTAGACGCCGCCGGCGCCCGTCATCGACTTCTGCTGGAAGGCGCCGCCCCCCGCGGGGCGGTAGCGCAGGGTGACGTTCCAGTCGCCCCCGATGGAGGCCTTGAACGTGACCGACTCGCCCGCGCGGGCGGGGCCCGGCGGGTGGTGCGAGAGCTTGCCCGGCGACGGCGCGGCCTCGGCGGTCGAGGCGGAGG
>JBMOQZ010000381.1:0-48341 GCA_049322475.1 Myxococcota bacterium
TAGACGCTGGCGGGGTTCGTCCCCACCGCGACCTCATCCGCGTCGCCGTGCCCGTCCTCGTCGGTGTCGGCGGCCTCCGGGTCCGTGCCCAGCTGGGCCTCCTCCGCGTCGGTGAGCCCGTCGCCGTCGGCGTCCTCGACGGTCGGATCGCCCGCCTTCTCGTCGTTCGGGATGCAAGCGTTCAGAAGGAGGACGGGGACCATGGTGAACTCCAGGGCGAGGACGTGTCAGGAAAGGACCACGGCGTCGAACCCCGCCGCGTCCACCGCGCCGAGGAGCCGCGCAACGTCCCCGCGCCCGACTTCCAGCCGCACCGTGGCGCGCTTGGCGCCGAGGTCGACGTGGACGGAGCGGACTCCCTGGACGGCGGCCAGGGCGCGCTCGACGCTGACGACGCAGCCGCCGCAGGTCATGCCTTCGATGGAGAGGTGGACGACCGAGTCGGTGTGGTCCTGCACGGAGCGCTCCGGGGTTGAGATCATGGGACGGAGCGGACCGGCGCGCCCTCGGGGAAGCGCGGTCCGAGGACGTTCTCGGGCGTGGGGTCGCACGCGGTGGCGCTGTCCGGCTCACTGGACGCCGCGTCCGAGCCAGTGTCCGACGAGCGGCCCGACACAAGCGGATCTCCCGGAGTCGGGCCTCTCGGCGGGTACCCGACGAGCTCCATGGACGCGCCCGAAACGGCGTTGCGCAGAAATGTCCGGCGCGAAGTCGGGATCTGAGCCACGGTCGCACCCTACGGGCCGAACCGCCGACCGTCAATGTGACATTCTCTGTCACGAGTGAGCATCCAAGCCACGCGCGAAAGCGCGTGGCGCACAGCCGGGCAGCGGCGTAACATCGAGGAAGCTCACCACGTCCGCGAGGCTCACGTGCGCGCCGCTCTTCTCTTCCTGCTCGCTTCCTGCGCCCCTGCCAGGGCGGTCCTCGAGGGACCCGAACGCGAGGAGGCCACGGCGGGCGAAGATCGGTCGCCCGTCGACGGCGCAGATACCGGGGAATCCGTCAACGGCGGGACGTCCACCCACGAAGACGGCGACGACGCAGACGACACCGGCGCCGTGCACCGTGACGACCCCACGCACGACTCGGGCGGCGCCGCCCACGACACCGGCAGCGCGCACCACGGCGGTGACACCCACGACACGGGCGGTGGTGTGCACGACACCGGCGGCACCCACCACGAGGAAGGGGGCGGACACGACACGGGCAGCCACTCCGCCGACACGGGTGCGGACCACTCCGGCGGGCACTGACGGCGAGGTCACCCCGTGACCGCGAAGGTCACGATCGCGCGCCCGCAGACGAGCGATTCTCAAGGTTCCACCATGATCGGCTGTTCCCCTCACGGTTGGCACGACAGTTGCTGATGCTCCGAGGCATGCTCGGAGCGACGTAGCCGTGCCGACCCGCCTCCTCCTGGTCGAAGACCGCGAGAACCTGCGCCACCTCCTCGCGCGCACGCTCTCCGACACCTGTGAGGTCACCGCTCTCGCGGACGGCGAGGCCGCGCTGCGGGCCATCGAGGCCGAGGAGTGGGACGTCGTGGTGACGGACGTGCGCCTCCCGGGCGCCGACGGGAACGCGGTCCTCGCCGCGGCGCGCCAACGCGAGGCACCGCCCGAGGTGATCCTGATGACGGCCTTCGCGGACGTTCCTGCAGCCGTCGCCGCGCTCAAGGGAGGCGCCTACGACTACCTCGCCAAACCGTTCGAGCCCGAGCACCTCACCCGCGTCGTCGCGCGGGCAACCGAGCGGCACGCCCTCCTGGCACGGACCCGCCTGCTCGAGGAGACCCTCGACTCCCAGCAGGGCGGGCTCATCGGGCGTTCGCCCGCGATCGCCGAGGTTCGCCGCCTCATCGATCGTGTCGGGCCGCTGCCCGTCCCCGTCCTGCTCACGGGGGAGAGCGGAACGGGCAAGGAGGTCGTGGCCCGAGAGCTGCACAGAGTCCACGGCAAGGGACCGTTCGTGGCGGTCAACTGCGGCGCGATCCCGCACGACTTGCTCGAGGCCGAGCTGTTCGGCGTGGTGAAGGGGGCCTTCACGGGCGCCACCGCCGACCGCCCCGGGCTCTTCGAGGCGGCGTCCGGCGGGACCCTGTTCCTCGACGAGATCGGGGACCTCCCGCTGACGTTGCAGGTGAAGCTCAACCGGGCGCTGGAGGAGGGCGAGGTGCGTCGGGTGGGCGCGACGGCGGCACGAGAGGTGGACTTTCGCCTCGTGGCGGCGACGCACCGGGACCTCGACCGCATGGTGACCGAGGGCACCTTCCGGGCCGACCTCTACTTCCGGCTCAAGGTGCTCCAGATCCAGCTCCCGCCGCTGCGCGATCGCGTGGGGGACATCCCGCTCCTCGCCGCGCGGTTCCTTCACCTGGCCCGCGCGCGTCTCGGGGCGCTGCCCGTGCGCATCTCGCCGGAGGCTCTTTCGTCGCTGGAGTCGTGGACGTGGCCGGGGAACGTGCGCGAGCTGCGCCACACGATCGAGCATGCTGCAGTGCTCGCGGAAGGGGACGAAATCCTGCCCGACCACCTCCCGGCGGAGCTGCGCGGCCGCAAGGGCGCCTCGAAGGGCAGGACCTACCGGGCCGCGATCGAGCGGGCCCAGGAGACCGCCGGGCGTGCCTACCTCGTGGACCTGCTCCAGCGCCTCGGCGGGAACGTCTCGCGCGCGGCGGAAGAGGCCGGCATGGAGCGGGAGTCGCTGCACCGCCTGCTACGACGACACGGCATCGACGCGTCGAGGTATCGCCCGTGACCTTCCTGGCCCTGCTTCTCCTCGCTGTGCCGACGATGCGCGCGCTCGCCGCGCCGCTGACGCTCGAGGACGCGGTCCGCGAGGCCCTCACCGCGGGCCCCGCCGCCGCGGTGGTCGAAGCCGAGGCCCGGGCGGCGCGGGCGGAAGCGCGCGCCGAGGCGGCGTGGGAGAACCCCTCGCTCGTCCTCGACCAGGGGGTGGGCGAGTCTTCGGTCATCGTAGAGGTGCCGATCGACCCGTCGGGGCTCTCGCGGTCGGCTGCCGCCGGGCGCGCGCGCGATGCCGTCGCCGTCCGTCGTGACGCCGCGCGCGCCGCCGTCGGCGTCGCGGTGGCGACCGCGTACCTCGACGCCATCCGCGCGGACGAGCGGGCGCGGGTCGCCGGCGACGCGCGCGCCCTCGCGGCGCGGCAAGGCGAGGCGGCGCGCCGGCTCCTTGCGGCGGGGGAGGTCTCCGTGGCGGACGCCGCGCTGCTCGAAGCGGAGGCCGCTGCGTCGCTCGCGCGGGCGCTCGAAACGGCGCGGGAGGCGACGCTCGCGCGGATGCGGCTCGAGTCGCTCCTCGGGCGCACTCCGGCAGGGGACGTCGACCCGACCGGGTGGCCCGACCTGCCGACTCCTCCGACGCTCGATCCAGCGACCCTCCCCGCGGTGATCGCGGCCGACCTCGACGCGCGCGCCGCCCTCGCGGAGCTCGCCGCCGCGCGACTCGACCTCCTCCCGGACCTCACGGTGGGGGCCGGGCCGGCGCTGAACGAGGGGGACACCGGCCTCGCCTGGGCCGCCTCGATCGAGCTCCCCCTGTTCGCCCCGCGCACGTCTCCGGTCGTCGCCGCGGCGGGGTCGCGCGATCGCGCCCTCGCCGAGGCCGATCGCGCCCGCCTCGACGCGGCAGTCGCGCTCGCCACCGCCACCCGCTCCTTCGCCGACGCCCGGTTCGTCGCCGAGGCCTACGCCACCGTGGACCTCCGCGGCGCGTTGTCCACCGCCGCCGCGGCCTGGGAGGCGGGCGAGCTCTCGCTTCCCGACTGGCTCGTCCGGCGAGACGCCATCCTCGACGCGCTCGCCGCGTCCATCGACGCCCGCTGGGAGCTGGGCCGCGCGAACCTCGCGGTCTGGGAGCTCGCGGGCGTGCTCCCTCCGGAGTTCACCCCATGATGCCGCTCCTCGCACGCCTCGCCCTCGCCCACGGGGGCGAAGACCACGGCGCCGCGCCCCCGCCCGCGCCCACCGCCGGACCGGGCGTCGCCGTCGCGGGGTCCGTCTTCGAGGCCGTGGTGCGCCCGCCCGAGGGGCTCTCGGGCACGGCGACGCTGCTCCTCGCGGACTGGGCGACGAGCGTGCCCGTCGCGGACGGGGCCGCGTCGCTGTCGCTGAGCCCGGGCCCGGTCCAGGTGGACTTCGCGCACACGGACGTCCCGGGCGTCTGGACCGCCCCCGTCACGTTCCCGGCCGCCGGCTCGTACGCGGGCGCGCTGGTCGTCACCGCGGGAGACCGGTCGGACCTGCTCGCGTTGAGCGACCTCGCGGTCACGACACCGTCCGCCGCGATGCCGGCCGCGGTGGGCTGGACCGTCCCGCTCGTGGTCGCGGGCATCGGTGTGGCGTTCCTCGTGGGCGCGGTGTCCGGCTTCCTCGTGGGCCGGCGGGCCGCCGCGGGGATCGTCCTGCTCGTGGCGCTGGGCGCGCAGCGCGTGCACGCGCTCGGCGGCGAGGACCACGGACCGCCGGCCCCGCCTCCCGCCGCCGGCGGCGCGCTCACGATGCGCATGGAGAGCCAGTTCCTGCTCGAGGTCCGTACGTCGCCCGTCGTGCGCGACCTCTTCACCGAGCAGGTCGAGGCCCTCGGGCGCTTCCTCGCGCGGCCCGGCGCCACGGCGACGCTGCGCGCGCCGGTCTCGGGGCTCCTGCGCGCGCCGGGCGGGGGGTTCCCCTCCCCCGGGCAGGACGTCCGCGCGGGCGAGGTGCTCGCGCTCGTCACGGAGACCGCGCCCGTCGGCGAGCGCGCGGCGCTCGCGCAGACGGAGGCCGACGTCCACACGCGGCTCGCCGAGGCTCGCGGCGCGCTCGCCCTCGCCGAGCGCGACGCCGCCCGCGCCGAAGGACTCGGGGACGCCATCAGCGAACGGGAGCGCCTCGCCCGTCAGCAGGCGGTCGCCGCCGCGCGAGAGGGCGTCAGGCAGGCGGAGTTCGCCGCCGCGGCACTTGGGTCCCGCGCCGAGGTGCGCGCGCCCCTCCCCGGCCGGCTCGCTCACTCCGAGGCGCGCCCGGGCGACCACGTGGAGGCGGGCGATCCGCTCTTCCGCATCGTCGGCGGCGAGGCGCTCTGGGTGGAGGTCGAGGTGCCGGAGGCACGCGCGGTGGCCGTCCGGCCGGGCGCGCCCGCGAAGGTGACGTCGCCGGCCCTCCCCGGACGTCTCTTCGACGCAGTGGTGATCGACGCCGGCCAGGAGGTCGACCCGCTCACGGGGCACGTGACGCTGACGATGACGGTGTCGAGCACGGACCCCGCCCTCCGCCCGGGCATGTCCGCCACCGCCTTCATCGACGCGGGCGCCACGCGCGACGCGGTCGTGGTCCCGGATGCGGCGGTGGTCGAGTCCGCGGGCGAGACGCTCGTGTTCGTGAAGACGGGCCCCGAGGCCTTCGCGATGCGCCCGGTCCGCCTCGGCGGCCGCGCGGGCGAGCGCTGGGAGGTCGAGGCCGGGCTCTCCCCCGGCGAGCGCGTCGTCGTGCAGGGCACGTACGCCCTGCGCAGCCTGGCGGGGAGGTAGCGGGTGTTCGACGCGCTCATCGCGTTCTCGCTGCGCAACCGCCTGTTCGTCCTGCTCGTCGCGGCGCTCGTGCTCGCGTGGGGCGGCTGGACGCTGCGCACGCTCCCCATCGACGTCTTCCCCGACCTGAACCGGCCGACGGTCACGCTCCTGACGGAGTCCGGCGGGCTCTCGCCCGAGGAGGTCGAGGTCCTCGTGACCCGGCCGCTCGAGACGGCGATGAACGGCGCGCCCGGCGTCGAGCGCGTGCGCTCGCAGTCCGCGCCGGGACTCTCCGTCCTTTGGGTGGAATTCGCCTGGGACGTCGACATCTACCGGGCGCGCCAGCAGATCGCCGAGCGGACGGCGCAAGTCGCCGAGCAGCTCCCCGAGGGCATCGTGCCCGCGATGGGCCCCATCAGCTCGATCATGGGCGAGATCCTGCTCGTGGGCGTGACCTCGCCCGACGGGTCGGTGCCGGGGCCGCAGCTCCGCACGCTGGCGGACTGGACGCTCCGGCCGCGGCTCCTCTCCATCGGCGGCATCAGCCAGGTGATCAACATCGGCGGGGGCGTCGAGCAGGTCCAGGTGCTCGTCCAGCCCGACCAGCTGGCCGCGCGCGGCGTGACGCTCGACGAGGTGCGCGGCGCGGTCGAGGGCACGCAGGCGAGCACGACCGGCGGCTTCCTCGAGCGAAAGAGCCAGGAGTACATGACCCGGATCCTCGCGCGGACGGGCGACCCCGAGGCGATCGGCCGCACGCCCATCCGGCCGGACGAGGACGGTGGCGCCACACTGCTCCGCGACGTCGCCCGCGTCGAGCGCGGCCCGGGGGTCATGCGAGGCGACGCGGGCGTGAACGGCCACCCCGCCGTGATTCTGTCGGTCCAGAAGCAGCCGGGGGCCGACACCATCGGGCTGACCGCGGAGGTCGAGCACGCGCTCGACTCGATCCGGGCGAGCCTGCCCGCGGGCGTCGAGGTCGTGACGCTCTTCCGGCAGGCCGACTTCATCGATGCGTCGATCGCCAACGTCGAGGAGGCGCTCCGCGACGGCGCGATCCTCGTGACGATCATCCTGATTCTGTTCCTGCTCAACGTCCGCACGACCGTCATCACGCTGACCGCGATCCCGCTCTCGCTGCTCGTCGCCGCGCTGGTCCTCGACGCGTTCGGGCTCTCGGTCAACACGATGACGCTCGGCGGCCTCGCCATCGCCATCGGTGAGCTCGTCGACGACGCGATCGTGGACGTCGAGAACGTGTTCCGGCGCCTGAAGGAGAACCGGCTCCGGTCCGACCCCGAGCCCTTCGGGCGCGTGATCCTGCACGCGAGCTCCGAGGTGCGGAACAGCATCGTGTTCTCCACGATCCTCGTGGTCCTCGTGTTCGTGCCGCTCTTCGCGATGAGCGGCATCGAGGGGCGCCTCTTCTCCCCGCTCGGCGTCGCGTACATCACGTCGATCCTCGCGTCGATGGTGGTGTCGCTGACGGTGACGCCGGCCTTGTGCAGCTACCTGTTGCCGAAGGTCGCGGTCGTGAAGGAGCACGCCGACGGCTGGCTCGTGAGGAAGCTCAAGGCGCTGGACCGGCGCGCGCTCGCGTGGGCTCTGCCCCGGCCCGGGCTCGTCATGGGCGCGGTGGCCGCGGCGGTGCTCGTCGCCGGGGCCAGCGTGCCGTTCCTCGGGACCACGTTCCTCCCGCCGTTCAACGAGGGGACCGCGACCCTCAACGTGCTCGCCACGCCCGGCACCTCGCTCGAGGAGTCGAACCGGCTCGGCACGCTCGCGGAGAAGCTCCTCCTCTCCGTACCCGAGGTGAAGAGCGTCGGCCGGCGGACCGGCCGCGCCGAGATGGACGAGCACGCGGAGGGGGTGCACTACGGCGAGGTCGACGTCGACTTCCACGAGGAGGGGCGCCCCCGCGAGGTCGTGCTCGCCGACATCCGCGAGAAGCTCGCGCTCATCCCCGGCGTGACGGTCAACATCGGCCAGCCGATCTCGCACCGGCTCGACCACCTCCTGTCGGGCGTGCGCGCCCAGATCGCGATCAAGGTCTTCGGCGAGGACCTCGCCCGCCTGCGTGAGCTGGGCGCCGCGGTGTTCGATCGCGTGAAGGGCGTCCCCGGCGTCGCCGACCTGCAGGTGGAGCGGCAGGTGCTCATCCCGCAGGTGCACGTGCGCATCGACCGCGAGGCGACACAGCGCTTCGGCGTGCCGCCGGGCGCGCTCGCGGAGGACGTCGAGACCGCGCTCGCCGGCGCGACGGTCGGCCAGCTCATCGAGGGCATCCGCACCGTCGATCTCGTCGTCCGCTACGACGAGCCCTGGCGGGACGACCTCGACGCGCTCCGCAGCGCGCCGGTGGTGCTCGACGACGGGCGATACCTCACGCTCGGGCAGCTCGCCGAGGTCGAGGCGGGCACGGGCCCGAACCAGGTGATGCACGAGGACGGGCAACGCCGGATCGTCGTGAGCGCGAACACCCAGGACCGCGACGTGGGGAGCGTGGTCGCCGACATCGAGAAGGCCCTCGCCGGGCTTCCGCTGCCGCAGGGCTACTACCTCGACATCGGCGGCCAGTTCGAGAGCCAGCGGGAGGCCGCGCGCGTGATCGCGCTGCTCTCGATCCTCTCATTCGTCGGCATGTACGCCGTGCTCTTCGCGCACTTCGGCAGCCACGCCATCACGCTGCAGGTGCTGCTCAACATCCCGCTGGCGCTCATCGGCTCGGTCGCTGCGCTGTGGATCAGCGGCTCGACGCTGTCGGTCGCGACGATGGTGGGCTTCATCACGCTCTGCGGCATCGCGACGCGCAACACCATCCTGATGATCTCCCACTACATCCACCTCGTGGAAGTCGAGCGGGAGGCCTTCGGGCCCGAGATGATCGTACGCGGCTCGCTCGAGCGGCTCGTGCCCGTCGCGATGACCGCCCTGTGCGCCGGCATCGCCCTCATCCCCCTCGCGCTCGCCGGCGGCGAACCCGGGAAGGAGATCCTCACCCCCGTCGCGCAGGTCATCCTCGGCGGGCTGGTCTCCTCCACCCTCCTCGACATGGTGGTCACGCCCACCGTCTTTTGCCGCTTCGGGGGGCCCGCGCTCCTGGCCCTCGTAACGGCCCGCTCCCAACCGACCGACACCCTGGAGACCGCATGATCCTCGCCCTTCTGTTCGCCTGCGCCGACGAGGCGCCCGCCCCCGCCCCCACCGAGCCCGCCCCCGCCGCGGCGCCGCCCACCCCGGCGCCCGCAGCCGCGCCCGCGGGCGAGCACGCGGCCGGCGAGCACGCCCACACGGCCCCGCACGGCGGCGAGGTCAAGAGCGTGGGCAGCGTCCACCTCGAGGCGAAGTTCATGCCCGAGGGCCTCCTCGTGTGGGTCACCGACAAAGAGGAGAAGGCGCTCGACACCGCCGCGTTCGCCGGGGCGACCGCGGTGGTGAAGGGCGAGGGTGCGCCGCAGAACGTCCCCCTCGCCCCGATGGGCGAGCACCTCCACGCGCAGGCGACGCTGAAGCACGGCGCGCCTGCCTCGGCCGTGGTCACGATCACCCTCGACGGCAAGCCTCAGAGCGTGCAGTTCTCCACCCCGGCCGTCGGCATGGCCGAGCACGAGCACACCTCGCTGCACGGCGGCGTCGTGGGCATGTGGGGCGACTTCCACGTCGAGTACGCGCCGAAGGACGGCGAGTACCGCTTCTTCGTGACCGACCCGAAGCGTCAGATGGTCACGACGGACGTGAGCGGGTCGGTGAAGGACGGCGACGCGGTGATCCCGCTGGAGTTCGACGCGGCGAACGGCCTTCTCCACGCGAAGGGCGAGGGCGCCGGCACGCGGCCGGTGATGCTCGACGTCAGAGTCGGAGACAAGGCCTTCCAGCTCGCGTTCAACCCGGCGGACGGCGCCGCCCACGCCGGGGGCGGCGGACACGACCACGGCGCGCACGGGCACTGAGGCCGTGCGCCGACTGGCCGCGCTCCTCGTCGGGCTGGTCGTCGCGGCCTTGCTCGTGGAGGCCGCGGCGCGCCTCCTCCACCGCAGCCGCATCCAGGTGGTGCGTTCGCGGGACTTACGCGAGGCCGACGGCGTCGTTCTCTGGACGAGCGCGGACCGCGCCGGGCTGCGCGAGCCCGTCTGCGGGGACCGGCCTCGGGTGGCGTTGTTCGGCACGTCCATTCTCGGTGGGAGCGGACTCGAGCCCGAGGAGACCCTCGGCCCGCTCCTCGTCGAGGTGGCATGCGTCGCAAACCACGCGGAGCCGGCCTTCCAGGCGGAGACGATGCTCGCGCGGGCCCGCGAGGTGCTGCCCCGGGAGAGGCACGCGAGCGTGATCTGGGAGATCTGGCCGGGCAGCACGGGTCGCTACACCCGGATCGGCGGCGCGGCCTACAACCTCATGGGCGCCCGCCCGCCCGGACCGCTGCTGGGCGTGCTCGTGCCCCGATCGCGCGCGGTCGAGGCGGCATGGTCCGCCCGGCTGACCACGGATCCGCGGATGGACCCCTGGGACGAGCTCCGCCGCACCACCGACGCGGCGCTCTCTCTGGTCGGCACCACGCCCATCCTGTTCGTGGTCGCGCCGCCCCTTCACCAGCCGTTCGCCGACACGGTGGCGCAGACACCCCCTTCCCAGGTCGCCCTCGTCGAGGACCTGCATGCCCGCGGCGCCGCCGTCGTGGACCTCGCGTCTGCGCTCGCCGCCCACGACGTCTCCGCGCTGCGCCTCGACCCCTGCTGCCACTACGACGCCGATGGCATGCGCGCCGTCGCCGACGCGATCCGCCCCTGGCTCCTCGATCGCGCGAACCCCTGAGCCCCGACCCACGGAGACCCCGCATGACCGTCCTCCTCCTCGCCCTCCTCGCGTCCGGCGCGAGCCTCGCCCATGGTCCCACCCACGGTGCCCTGCCGCCGGCGAAACCCTTGCCGGCCGCTCCCCCGCTCGCGCCAGCGACCCGGGAGGCCGCCGACGACGCGCTCGCTGCCTACGAGCGGGTGAGAGTCGCGCTCGTCAGCGACAGCCTCGACGGCGTGGCCGAGGCCGCCCGCGAGATCGGCGTCCGGGCGCGGATGGCGAAGGCCTCCGCTCCCCCGAGCCTCCAGGCGACGCTCGAAGGGCTCGCCCGCGAGGCGGACGCGCTCGCGCGGGCGACCGACCTCGGCGCGGCGCGGACCGCCTTCGGCGAGACGAGCCGGAAGGTGGTCGAGCTGGGCGCCGCCGCGCCGGAGCTGACCGAGGGGCGCTACGTCTACGTGTGTCCGATGCGGCAGCCCTACGGGAAGTGGGTGCAGACGAGCCTGACGCTGGAGAATCCGTACATGGGCTCCAGCATGCCCGGATGCGGCGCGCGGAGCCCGTGGACGCCCTGAGGAGGGCGTCCGTGCGCCCAGGCTACGGGCCGCCCGAGAGGAGGCAATCGGACACAGTTGGTTCCGGTGTGGCGAGGCAGGTTACACAGGCACCGTCCGCAAGCGAGGCCAGCAGGCACGCCACGGCCTCCCGCAACGTGCACACCGCCTCCTCCCGCGTGGCGCCTCGCGCTGCGCACCCCGTGAAGATGCGGCTCTCCGCCTCCCATCCGCCCTCCCGCACGCGCGACAACACGTAGTCCTCGCCGACCGTCCGCATGCCGACCTCCCTGCGCGAGCCGAGGCTCTGTACGCTGAAACTACACAGCCTGCAAGCCCTTCTTTTGCCGACTTCCTAAAGCGCCGGGTCCTCCGCTGCCGCCCGGATGACCTCCAGCTTCTCGCGCATTCCGCGCGCCAGCGCCCACCGCCGAATGCTCGCCGGCACCAGCCCGCCGTCCTCGCCCGAGACGCGGTTCACGACCAGCGTCCCGCCGTCGAACGGCTCGAACTCGTAGCTGCCGTCGAGGCGCGCGACGTCGTTCGACCGCCCCGGGTCGAGCGCGTAGTCGATCCGGCCCCGCGCCCGATCCGCGCGGTACACCACGTGGTAGGCACGCCGCATCCCGAACGCCCGCACCTCGATGCGCGCGGCGACGTGGTCCGGGCCGCGGTCGTACACTCGGACCGACGAGACGTGGTCGATCCCCTCGAAGCGCTCGACCTCCATCGCCGCCGCGAGGACGCGCTGGGGCGGCGCGTCCACGCGGACGAACCCGATCATCGAGGCGGCCATCTCGCGATCCTCGACGCGCGTGACCACGTCCCGCCGCGCGAGCGCCGCCACTTCCCCCGTGGAGAGGGGGGCGGCGGCGAAGAGGAAGAGCCCGAGGAGCCACATGGCCGTCGGCCTACCGGGTCTTCACGTCCACCGTGGAGGTCTCCTCCTCCCGCGGCGCGGTGGCGCGGGGCCGCTTCCCGCCCTCGGTGTCCACGATGATCGGCATGCCGTCTTTCCCGACGGGCACGAAGTAGTAGAGCGTGTCCGGGTTGTCGAAGGCCTTGTACTTGAGGTACGCGGGCGTCAGGCTCTCGCCGATGAGCGCCTGGGCCTCGGACTGGCCCTGGGCGACGATCCGGGTGGCGTCGGCCTCACCCTGCGCGCGCGTGCGCTCGATGTCGGCGTCGCGGGCCGCGATCTCGACCTCGTACGCCTTCTGCTCCAGCGTCTGCTCCATCTGGAGCTTCTTCGAGATCGCCGCGCTCAGAGACGAGTCGAAGTCGATGTGGTCGATCGCCACCCGGTCGATCTGGAGCGGCTTGCCCTCGAGCTCCTTCACGAGGCGTGCGAGCACGTCGCGCTCGATCTGCGGGCTCTCCTCGGCAAGCGCGCCGTAGCCGTGGCGCGCGAACTCGCTGCGCACGATCGTCATGACGTTCGGGCGGATGACCTCTGCGTAATAGTCGCGCCCGATCGTGGTGTGCAGCTCCGCGAGCGCCTCGGGGTCGGGGCGGAACGTGACGGTGACCCGCGTGCTGGTGTGGAGGTCCTCCGACGTGAGCACGTCGACGTCCTCCGAGACGCTCCTCCACGTCACGTCGTACCGGACGACCTTGTTCCAGGGCCACTGGACGTAGTACCCCTCGGACCGGACCTCCTCGTCGAGCCCGGGGTGCCGGAACGGGCGATAGGCGACCCCTCCCTCCCCCGGCTTGACCGCGCGGACGCACCCGGCGGCGAGGAGTACACACAGGAACGGAAACGTCAGTCGTGACATGGGTCCCTCCTGCCCGGAGGTAGAGACCCCAACGCAGGCGACAAGGGTTCGATCGGAGCGACGGCCGTTCGCAGAGGGCGACCGTGGCCGCGGGCGCGAGTCGCGAGACCTCGTGACCAACAGTGTTACACCCGCGGGTGCTTGCCGTTCGGGCGATCCGCCCGCGTGACATCCCCCGTCACAGTGACGATCCCCCGATCCGGCGCTACAGTGGCCGCCATCGGTGAGGTGACGGATGCTCCTCTGGCTCGTGGCCTGCGGGACCGAGGCGATCGACGAGGATGGCGGCAAGGGCGCCGGCGAGGAGGTGTCCCCGATCGGCACCGGCGACGGCACGCCGGCGTCCGTCGGATGGACGACCATCCTCGACGAGGAGGACCGTCTCACGGACCCCCGGGATCTCGGCTTCGACGCGGCCGGCAACCTCTGGGTCGCGAACCGCGAGGACGATCGCACCTTCATCGTCTTCGACCCGGGCACCGACTCCCAGGATCACGACCGGCGCAAGGACGGCTTCGCCGAGCACTTCATGGAGGAGACGGCGGCGCTCGCCTTCGACCCCGACGCCCAGTTCGGGAGCTGCGGCGAGTCCAACAACACCTACAACGGACAAGCCGAAGCGAACGACTTCATGGGGCCGGTCCTCTGGTCCACGGACCTCGACGTCTTCGCGGAGACGGACCCGTACGGCCTCGGCTCGCACATCGACATGCTCCACGAGAGCCCGTTCTGCGTCGGCATCGCCTGGGAGGTCGACAACGTCTACTGGGTCTTCGACGGCGACCACGGCGCCATCGTCCGATACGACTTCCAGACCGACCACGACGTCGGCCGGGACGACCACAGCGACGGGATCGTCCACCGCCTCGCCGAGCCCGAGGTCACGCGGGAGCCCGACGCCCCCGGCCACATGGCGATCCACCCCGAGACCGGCCTCCTCTACGTCGCCGACACCGGGAACGGGCGCGTGCTCTGGATCGACACGGCCAGCGGCGAGCTCGGCGGCAACCTGCGCGGCGAGCTGGAGCCCCTCGAAGAGTACAAGAAGGTCGAGGACGTGGAGTGGGGGGTGCTGATCGAGGGCCTCGACCGGCCGGGGGGGCTCGCGCTCGCCGGCGATCGCCTCTACATCGGCGAGTTCGGAACGGGTGTCCTCCACGAGTACGACCTCGAGGGCAACGAGCTCCGCACGCTCGACACCGGCCTCGGCGAGGCGGCCCTGTACGGCATCGAGATCGGGCCGGACGGCGAGATGTGGATCGCGGAGACCGCGACGCCGTCGGTGAAGCGCATCGACCCGTAGTCGGCCTACCCGGCCTCCACCCCGTCTCGCGCCAACTCCTCTTCCGTCGCGCGCACCGCGACCGTCCCGGGCGGGTTCTCGTACCAGCCGGGATCCTCGTAGCTACGAATGCCGTCTCGGACCTTGAGCACGGTGAACATGCCGCCCATGTCGATGTGGTCGTGCTTCCCACGGGCGCCGCGCATCGGGATCGAGTTGGGAGGGACGGGCATGCCGTGCTCGCCCATGCCTCCCATCCCCGTGTGCCCCATCGTCACGTAGCCGGGAAGCACGCCGCGGATGCGCTCGTCGAGGCCCGCCGGGCTGACAGACCCACGGCCGTATCGAGCAGGAACCCCCGGCGGTCAACGTTCATCGGGTCCTCCCCGCGGGTCCACCTCCATCGCTGGACTCTCCATTGGCACGTCGGCGTGTCCTCCCGCGCGCACGAGGTCCACGGCGGCGCGCGCGCGCCAGTACTCAAGCCGCGCGTCGAGCAGGGCCCGCTCCGCCCGCGCCTGCGCGCGGCGGGCCTCGAGGAGCTGGAAGACGCCGAGGTGCATCGCGTTGTACTGAAGCTGCGCCTCTGCGACGGCCTGCACATGCCAGGGTGCGAGCGCCGCCTCGCGCAGGAGCGCGGCCCGGTCCGCCTCGACCAGCCAGTCGCGGGCGGCGCGGGCGCGCGCTCGGACCTCTACCGCTTCGGCCTCGATCCGGTGGGTCGCCGCGTCGAGCTCGCCACGCGCGGCACGCACCCGCCCGATCGACGCCCCGCCGATCGGCACCGACACGGCGACCACCGGTCCGTGCTCTAGCTGGCCCCCGTCGCGCTCGAAGCCCATCCCGAAGCCGAGTCGCGGGACGATCGCCCCCCAGCGCGAGGTGTCCAGGGCGCGCGCGGCCTCCGCGCGGCGCGCGCGGAGCTCCGCGAGCTCCAGGCTCGCCTCCACCGCCCTCGCCTCCAGCTCGGGGTCCGGGGTCGCGGGCTCCTCCGGCACCGGCGGGGGCCCCGGCGCCGCGTCCCAGCGCCCGGCGTCCTGGCCGGAGAGCGCGAGGAGGGCGTTCACCCGCTCCCTCCCGGCGAGCACGCCTTCCCATACCGTCCAACCACCACGCGCTCGCCACGACCGAGCTCTACCTCCACGGTGACCTCGGCCTCGTGCGCCTGGCGATCGCGCGGCTGCCGGCCCTGCCACTCGTGCTGCCCGGAGATCCGCCTCGCCGATGAGCACGTGCCCGTCGGCATCGCAGGGGGATCCGCCCGCCGAAAGTCCCCGGAGGGGCTCGCGAACGCGGGGGCGTCCTACGTACGAACGTGCGAAGTCCCTGCGCGGTGAGCGGGTCTTCTTAGTCCGCGTCCCCGAGCGCCCGCCCGATGGCCCACGTCGAGAACAGGCTCCAGGCGAGGAGCACCCCGACGTCGAGCGCCGTCGTGGCGCGGAAGGCCGGAGAGAAGAGCGACGTGAACGGCAGTAGCGGCACGAGCGCGAGGGAGACCCACGCGCTCGCGCAGACGATGCAGGCCAGGAGCTCCCCGAGGAAGGGAGCCCTCGAGATGAGCTCGCGGGGCCGTCGGAAGAGGCGGGACTTCGTCAGGAGCCACGCGAGCCCGTACACCGCGCCCGTGAAGAGCACGAGGTCGACGAAGCGATCCACCTACCGGCACTCCGCGGGCGTCACCCGCCCGGGTATGCAGCCGCTGCCGCACCGGGCGACGGGGCGGAGCATGTACTTTCGACGGAGCATGGGGTCCTCCTGCGCGTGGAACGCGCGCCCGGGAGCGTACTCGGCGACGTGAGCGGCGACGGGTCGGCCGCCTGACCGAGGCGCCGCGGCGCGGGGATGGGGCCCAACGTCTCTACGACTGCGATCCCGTCGAGATCGCGAACTATATTTTCAGTGTCCCCGGGACGAAACGCCTTCTCGCGCCCTTACAGGTAGGCACGCGGACGTGCGTGCCCCCCGGAGGCCCGCTCAGTGTACCCGCCCCTCGGACCCGAGTTGAAGATCTCGGTTGAGCTCAAGAGCCTGAGGTCGGCCTTCGTGCCCGTGCTGCGGGTGTCGACCGCCTCCGCGCCGAGCGGGCCCGCTGCCGAGAGCGGATGGTACTCGAGTGAAGGGGCGTCGTGGGAGCAGTGGCCGCACCTCGCCGACGAGGGCGAGTTCACCCGCTTCGGCACGGAGGAGCACCGGTGAGCCGGGGGCCGGGCTTCGGCGGTGAGGTCTTGCGGCGTCAACCCGAGTGCGCCCAGGATCGCGATGCTTACAAGCAAACAGATGTCGCGACAAATGACGTACACGAATTCTTCTTGATCCAGGAACCACGGACAGCTTAGCCTGCTTGTGCATCAAGGAGTCTAGCATGGGTTGCGGTGGTCAGCAGGGCGGCAAAGAGGAGCATCTGGTAGCGCTCTCGAGCACGCTCGCGGTGAAGTGGTTCTCGGGCTTCGTCCCCTGCATCGGCATGGACCTCGTTCGGTTCGTGATGCGCGTCCACGGCGCGAGCAACGACACGCTCCAGGTCCAGCCGGTCGTGCAGTTCGCGGCCGTGCGCACCGACAAGCCGGACGCGCCCATCCTCAAGGGCTCGCTCCAGTCCCCGACGAGCGGCAGCCTGGAGCTCAACACCGGCGACATCTCGCTCGCGACCGACGGCGCCTCGAAGTTCTACGTGCGCTTCGGCGTGGCCTACCGCTTCAACCCCACGGGCGGGTCGCAGTGCGAGGCGGACGTCGGCCTCGACGTCCTGTTCAGCCAGTGCGGGCAGGTGGTGGGTGCGGCCACGCACGACCTCTTCGCCTCGACCACCGACGACCGCTTCGCCATCGTCGGTGGCCTCGTGCCGGTCATGAACGTCGACAAGGTCAAGGCCGCGGTCATCGTCTCCTCGAAAACCGGCAACTTCCAGTGGAAGATCACCTACCGGACGTTTTCCTCGAACAAGGAGACGCCGAGCGCGTGGCAGAACGCCTTCGAGGGGAGCTGGCGCACTGCGGCCGGCGACGTGAACACGGGCGAACTCACGATCACCGGGCTCGGGCAGGTGGCGTGGATCCAGTTCGCCATCCAGTACAGCTCGAGCTCGGGCGCCGGGCAGGCGAACGTGGCGGCGGCGGTCGGCGTCCGGAAGGCGTAGGCCATGACGCGCGACCCCCGCCGTGCCATCATCGAGGATGCTGTCGTTGGTCATGCCGGGTGGCTCGCTGGGAAGGCGTCGGTGCCACGCCTGACAGCGTCCCAAGTAACGTCGGCGATGCGAAAGTCGCCTGCGAGCAAGGCGGGGGCGCGGGAGACGCTGGCAGCGATGGGGTTCATGCTTCCTCCTCCACGCTCGCGGACCGCTCGAGTTTCTGATCGAGGTGCGGGACCTGGTGCCGGACGTACAACCTCCGTAGGGGCCGGCCATCTGAGCGGTCTCATCGGACGGACAACCGCGTTGGGCATGTCCGAGGCCCAAGTGCGCGCCGCCTGGAGCAACAACCCACCGGTGGGCGGGGCAGGAATGAAGGAGACGCTCGCGGGGGCGAGTACTGCCGCCAAGCGCCGGGCTTCGACAACGAGCGAAGAAAGAAGCGCGCTCGTTCCTGCTGCGGAAACCCGACGGCTCGCCAAGGGAGCGGAAGTCAAGGCCGCGGGCCAGTTCGCCGCCCTCACGTCAAGCGGAGGGCCGCGCCCCTCGAATGGAAAAACGCACATGCCGGCGAGTGCTGGGGTTCGAGCCACGTTCCCAGGCCTCACAATGGTTACGAAACCAGGCAGGGGATCGAGTGCGCTTGGGCCCGAGCCACCGCCAAGCGCATTTGACGTCCTGTGTGGGGACGTCGACTGTGCGGCGTGCGATGCGCTTCCGTTTCCCTTCGTCAATGCGCTCTGCTTCATCTGCTGCGAGCCAGAAGAAGAGGAGCCGGAGGAGGAAGAGGAGGAGAGCGACAGCAGCTTCTGCGAGAAGTTCGACTGTTCCGGCTGCGATTTCAGCGGCCTGTTCGACACGATCTTTTGCGCGCTTTGCTGTGAGGAACGAGGGCCCGGCGGGGATGACGACGACGATGGGGATACAGAGGAAGAGCCTGAGGAAGAGCCTGAAGAAGAGCCGGACGATCCGGGGATCTGGGTCGGCACATGCCCCGAGGTGGACGGTGTGTCAGCGCCCGAGCGGCCCTGCCCGGTTGGGACGCCGTGTCCCGAGTGCGAGGATATGTACACCAAGACGTACGAGAGCCTCTGCGAGGACTTCGAGATCTGCTGCGCCTGTGACGAAGAGGTTGATCCTCGGTGCGACTGCAAGCTGCGCTGTAACGAAACGACGTTCTGGGGGTGTGCCGAGCCGTGGTACAGCAACCGGGATGAGTGCGCGTGCGAGGATCAGTCTTCCGCTTAGCTGCTGGGTTTCTTAGGTCTTGACCTGTTCTCTTCGCCGGAATAGAATGCGTCAAATGCTCAAATCCCGCCCGACGCAGATGCTCGTCCTCGCACTGTGCGCCGCGTGCAGCGGTCCGTCTGGGGACTGCAAGGAGGAAACGGCGGACTCCGGGGTTTTTGAACCGCCTGAATTGGCGTGCGACTCCGCGGTCCACCCATGGGATGTTTCCGCACCCGAGGGCATCGCAGCGGCTGCGGAGGTACAACGGCACCCACTGATTCAGATGATTTCTGCGGAGGCCAATGTATTGCAGTGGTCTGATGAGGCATGCCCAGTGGTCTATGAAGGGGATGGGTACACGACGATCTCGGGACCCTGCACCTCCGCGAGCGGAGCGACGTACGAGGGTTCTATGGTCTGGGACGACCGCGAGGACTTCCACCGCTCTGAGTTTACCGCTTTTTCGGTAGACTACGAGGGCGTAGACGGCACTTGGTCCTTCGGTGCCACGGGTGCCTATTCAGTCGTCACGTCAAGCGAAGGAGCGACATACCTCTGGGATCTATCCTATTCGCTTGATGGAGATCAAAACGTTGGCATGGCGGGGACATTTTCGCCGGGCACGTTCCTGAACCAGGGTGCGATGCGGTGCGCCAGCGGGACGTGCGCGCTGGAGGGCTACGTTTTCGTGTTGCAGGGCGAGGGGGAGGTCGGGGACTTCTGCGTGCGTGAGGAGTGGACTGAAGGAGAAGGCACCTGCTTTGCGTCGCATACGATGGATGTCGTGGGCGGCGATCCCGTCACCATCGCGTACAGCGATGATTGTGACGGGTGTTTCAGCTACACCAATGATACCTCCTCGGGCACCTACTGCCCGGAGTAGGCGCGAGGCGTCGCCTGATACCAAATTCCTGACCAGAAGCCACAGGTAGTGACAAATGCTCGCCATTCTCGCTACGCTGGCGAGATCGAGCCCGGCCGCGTCGAGCGCGAGCCCGCGATCGAGCCCCACCCATCGGAGCTCGGCTTCGAACGCGGGGTCGACGATGGCCTCGACGGCCCGGAAGTCCGCGCGTCGCGTGGCGCAACCCGTGAGCGTGGCCACCACGAAGAGTGCGCGCTCAATACCCATGGTGCCCGTCGTGCTCGTGCTTGGGCTCGGCCTCCTCCCGGAGCGTACGGACGAAGGCATACAAGTCGAGGAGCTCCTTCTCCGAGAGCAGCTCACCAAAGCCGGCCATCGCCGTTCCCGGCGACCCGCTGCGGAGGATCTCCACTCGCCCTGCGTCCGTGTAGAAGCGCGCGTGGGTCGGGTCGGTCAGGTCCGCGGGCGGCGGCTGGAGGCCCGCGCCCGCGGGGCCGTCCCCTTTCCCCTTCGGGCCGTGGCAGGTGTTGCAGACCGGCCTATGTGATCGCACCCGGGGCGGCCAAACTGATCGTACCCGGGGCGGCCAAACTGATCGCGCTCGGGGCGGCCAAGCTGATCGCCTCGGGGCGGCCAAACTGATCGCGCCCGGGGCGGCCAAACTGATCGCAACGGGCTGAACGATGATGCGCCCCCGAACCGGGGGAGCGTCATGAGCAGAGCGAGGACGGACATGCATCAACTTCAGGAACTGGTGCGCCTGCACCGGCTGGGGACGGGTGCGCGCGAGGTGGCGCGGCTCCTCGGCGTGAGCCCGAACACCGAGCGCGAGTACCGACTCGCCTTCGACAGGGCGGGCCTGCTGGCGGGCCCGGTGGACGATCTGCCGGCGTTGGAGTTGCTCAAGGCGACGCTGCCACGCGTGGTGCCGCGTCAGCAGACGTCCAGCGTGGAGGACTGGACCAGCGAGGTGAAGCGGCTGGTGGAGAAGGGCTGCGAGGCGAGGGCGATCCACGATCATCTGCATCGCGAGCGCCCGGACTTCACGGGCAGCTACTACGCGGTCAAGCGGCTGGTGCGGCGTCTCAACCGTGCCGAGGGCGTGAAGCCTGCCGACGTGGTGATTCCCGTCGTGACCGACGCCGGCGATGTCGCGCAAGTGGACTTCGGGTACGTCGGGTACCTCTTCGATCCCGACGCCAACGTGATGCGGAAGGCGTGGGTGTTCGTGATGGTGCTCGGCCACAGCCGCCATCAGTTCGCCCGGGTGGTGTTCGACCAGCGGTCCGAGACGTGGCTGCGTCTCCACGTGCTGGCGTTCCTGTTCTTCGGGGGCGTGCCCGGGACGATCGTGCCCGACAACCTGAAGGCGGCGGTCGTGCGCTGTGCCTTCGGCCTCGGCGAGGACCCGGGCCTGCACCGGAGCTACGTCGAGCTCGCGCGCTTCTACGGCTTCAAGGTCGATCCGGCGCCGCCGCGGGATCCCGGCAAGAAGGGCAAGGTCGAGTCGGGCGTGAAGTACGTCTCGGGCAACTTCTTCGATCCGCTCGACGACGGCGAGGACATCACCGTCGTCAACGCCGCACTCACGAGCTGGGTGCTGGAGACCGCCGGCCAGCGCATCCACGGCACGACCGGACTCCGGCCGCTCGAGGTGTTCGAAGCCGAGGAGAAGGCCCTGCTGAAACCGCTTCCGCCCCTGGGCTGGGTGGCGACGACGTGGCGGAAGGCCAAGGTCCATCGGGACACGCACGTCGCCTTCGACAAGCGCTTCTACTCCGTGCCCTGGCAGCACGTCGGGAAGGAGGCCTGGGTCCGCGCGACACCCGACGCGGTCGACGTGTACGTCGAGGACACCCGGGTGGCGATGCACTCCCGGCACGGGAAGGGCGCCTGGAGCACGAACGAGGCGCACCTGCCGGCGGGCCGCTCCGACCTGCGCAATCGCAGCCGGAGCCACTGGGAAGGGCGCGCACGGGTGCTCGGCGACGAGGCGGCAGCGTGGGTGGCCGAGACCTGGGACGCCGCCGATGCGTTGAGCCCGCTGCGGACGATCCAGGCCGTCGTGACGCTGCTCGAAGGCTACCCGAGGGAGAGGGCGAACAACGCCTGCAAGCGAGCCCGCCACTTCGGGATCCGCGACTACCGCGGCCTGAAGGACATCCTGAAGAAGGCGCTGGACCTCGAGCCGCTCCCCACGCCGCTGATTCCACCGCCGGCAACGCCACCGGCGTCGCCCCGGTTCGCCCGCCCAACAAGCCAACTGCTGGCTTCTTTCCTGAAGGTGTCCCATGACGTCCACTGACGATCTCGTGTCCGTGCTCAAGAAGCTCCGCCTCTCCGGCGTCCTCCACACGCTGCCCCTCCGCCTCCGCCAGGCCGTGGACGAGAACCTCGACCAGCAGGAGTTCCTCTACCGGCTGCTCCACGACGAAGTCGAACGTCGGGACGGCAAGCAGCTCCAGCTGCGGCTCGGCAGGGCGAACTTCGAGCACGAGCGGACGATCGAGGACTTCGACTTCCACTTCAATCCCGGCGTCCCTCGCGCGAAGGTCGTCGACCTCGCCACCTGCCACTTCGTCGATCGCCACGAGGTCGTGCTCCTCCTCGGCGCCACCGGCGTCGGGAAGAGCCACCTCGCTCAGGCGCTCGGGCACCGGGCCGTCCGGCGAGGGCACACCGTGCTGTACACGGGCGCGGGCCCGATGTTCACGCAGCTCCGGGCGGCGCGTGGCGACGGCAGCTTCGATCGTCGCATGCTCAAGTTCACCGGGCCCGACCTCCTCATCCTCGACGACCTCGGCCTGATGCACCTGCGCGGCGACGAGCCCGCCGATCTCTACGAGGTCATCCGCCAGCGGTACGAGCGCGGCGCGATGATCATCACGTCAAACCGGGCGCTTCCCGAGTGGCCGCCGCTCTTCGGCGACGAGCTGCTCGCGAGCGCCGCGATGGACCGGCTCCTGCACCACGCCCACGTCGTCGAGATCGAGGGCGACTCCTACCGGAGCTCGCGTCGGGCACGCGGTGGCGGGGCGCCCGCGTGAAGGGCTGCGATCAGTTTGGCCGCCCCGGCATGCGCCAGGCCCGAGGCCTCGATCGCGCCGAGGCGTCGATCGCCGTATCGGCCGCGTCTATGCGCTCGGCGTTGGTCACCCGCGGGTCCTCGATCACCGGATCAGTTTGGCCGCCCCGACGGCGGTCAGTTCAGGCGGTCCTTGACAGCAGGGCACGCACAGCTTGCGGAAGGTCTCGGCGCCCCGCTCCGGGGACGCCGCGTCGAGCCCGGGGACGTCTGCGTCGTACGCCGCGCCGAGCTTCACGCGGAGCTGGTCGCGGAGCGCGGTCATCGTCGCCACGTGGGCCGGGTCGTGGTGCCGGCCTGCGGCGGCGCCGAGCTCCGCGTGGCCGGCCGAGCCCGTTTCGAGCGCGGCCGGCCCGGGTGCCTCGGGAGCGGGCGGTGCACCGGACGGTCGCTCGGTCCCCGCGCCCGGATCGCCCACGGGTGCGCGCGGGGCCGAGGCGGACCCGGGGTGGTCCGCGGGGAACCTCGCCGCCGCGGGCACGCATGCGACGACCAGTGCGCCGACCAGCGAGAGGATGGCGGGTCTGACGGAGCGCGTGCCGACCATGGTCCGCCGGGGTGGTTCCCGACCCTGTGCACGGCATGGACACCGTCCAGTGTGACGCTCTCGGAGATCCGTGACCTCGCCCGACACATTGGAGCGAGGAAGGACCGCAGGTATCGTTGCCGTCGTGCCCTCCACGGCGCTCCTCCTCCTCGCCTGCGCGCGCCCGCCCGCCGAGTGCGACGCGCCGCGGATGGTCGGCTGGGAGCCGCTCGTCGAGGACGAGGTTCGGCTCGACGCCGCGTCGGCGCCCTGGGAAGCGGTCGGCTCCACGCGGATCGCCGAGGCGACCGAGGATTGCACCGGCGACGCCTGTCTCGGCGTGGTGGGCGAGGCGGCGCGTGCGCCGGTGGTGCTCAACCGTGCCGTCGCGCACCGCCTCGAGGGCTCGATTCGGAGCGAGGCGGGGATCCGGGTGTCGGTCCTGGGCGAGGACGGGGAGGTGGTCGCCGTCGAGGCGGCCGCGGGCGAGGCCGAGATCTCGACCGAGTTCGTCCCGCCGCGAGGCGGTCAGGCCCACGTGGTGCTCGAGCCGCTGGGCGGCGGCGCCGCGACCGTGCATCACCTGAAGGTGCGCGGGGAGACGTGGTCGACCGTCGACGACGCGCCCGTCGCGCCACTCCTGCTCGGGTTCGTCGTCCACGTCGAGCAGGATGACTCGTTCGTCGAGAGCGAGGACCGGTGGTCCGCCCGCGCCCGCGTGATCGAGGGGCTCTCCGCGACGCTGGCCGCCCACGGCGCGCGCCTCGGCTTCCAGCCTCACGCGACCTTCGTGCGGGGCGCCGCGATTTGGGATGCCACCTGGGTGGACGCGCGCACGCAGGAGGGGACCGGCTGGTCAGTCCACATCCACGGTGAAGACGATGGGGACGACCTCGAGGTCGCGGTGCGCGAAGGGCGGGACGCGTTCCGGGGCGTGGACGTCGAGGTCGGCGACGTCAACGGCGGGTTCCGCACCGCGGACTGGGCCCTCCTCCGCGAGGTCGGCTACCAGAGCCTGTCCGCCTACAAGGACCCCGACACGCAGGCGGGCCTCGCGCTCGCGTACGCCCAGCCCTGGCGACCGCCAGACGGCGCCGGCACCGAGAACCCCGACGCGTTCGCGACGCACGACGCCGCAGGGCCGCTCGTCTACCTCCCGGGCGCGCCCGTCCGCGAGGTCGACCACGCCCGGGTGCCGGACTTCTCCTCCCGGGTGCTGTCGCAGGCCCTCGCCCACACGCGGACGGGCTTCGTGAACACCTGGTACTTCGTGCTTCACGTCGACGACTTCGGTCCGAGCGACGAGGACGGACGCGACGCCTACCTCGCGGACGGCTCGCTCGAAGGCGACCTCGCCGAGTGGGACCGGGCCCTCGCCGACGTGATCGACCCGCTCGTCTCGGACGGCCTCGTCGAGTACGCGACCCCCACGCAGATGGCCCGGGCCTGGCTCGACTGGGAGGAGGCCTGCCGCTGACCCCCTATGGCGTGACCGGGCTCTCCAGGGCCAGCTGGCGGCCGACCTCCACCCGGATGCGCGCGGTGCCCGCCGGCGGCGTGAACGTCCGGCCCTCCGCCGCGGCGAGGATGACTCCTTCGGAGTCCCAGGCGGTCCAGCGACGGAGCGGCTCCCCCTCGTCGAAGCCGGTCGCGGGGGCCGTCCAGACGCCGTCGACGGGCGTCAGCGTGGCTGCGTGCTCGGGCCGAGGGGCGGGCGCGGCCGCCATCGCGGAGGGGACGTCGTAGAACGCCGGGTCCAGCGTGTGGTCCCGCCAGTCGCAGTGGGTGTGCCCCGTCTCGTAGGTGGCGACGTAGTCGGCGCCGTGCGCGTCGCAGACGTCGGCGAGCCAGTCGGCGGTCTCGCCCTCGACGTCCATGTCGACGGCGTCGCCGTACTGGTGGCGCGAGTACTCCACCCCGCCCACACCGGCGTTGTACTCCGGGCTGCGGTACCCGCTGTTCACGGAGACCGGTCCGCCGACGTCGTCGCGGACGGCCTGCATGAAGTCCACCACGTGCGACTGCATCACCCCCCAGCGCCCCTTCCGCGCCGCCATGTACTCCTCGAGCACGAAGTTGGGCGCGACGGCAAGGGCCGGATCGGCGGCCTGGAGGTCCACGAACCGCGCGGGCGCGACGTACTGGGCAGAGCCCTCGTACGTCTCGGGATACGCGTACTCGTCTCCCCACGAGGAGCTGTAGGCCACGACAGGCAGGCACACGGTGTAGTCCCGATCCGGTCCGAGCCAGCAGGCCTCGCCCGCCGCCGGCCACGGGTCCGAGGTGTCCTCGTCGGGCTCGCCGCTGTCGAGGGGCGCGTCGGAGTCGCCCGTGTCCGGGAAGGCGGTGTCCTCTCCGGGATTCCGTCGCCCCGGCCTCGCCCGGCGCGTGCGGACGTCCTCGTCCGACGGGTCGCAGGCCAGGAGGGCGAGGATCATCGCCGCCTTCTAACGCGCGCCGGCGCGTGCTACTCGCGCACGAGCGCGAGGGTGGTGAGGATCGGGAGGGACGCGTCGCCGGCGAGCGTCGCGCCGTCCTCCTCGACGACGAGCTCGCCGGCGTCGAGCCAGGTGTACGCCGTCGGCTCGGAGACGACGAAGGCGCGGGCGCGATCGCCGGGCGCGAGGCCCCAGAGGTTGTCCATCCGAACGGCCACGCCCGTCTCCGAGGTCGCCTCCCACGGACTGAGGTACCAGACGTCGAGGACGGCCCCGTCGACCTCGACGTCCAGACGGTGCTCCGCCGGGACGCGCACCGCGGCCACCTCGGCGGGCAGGTCCTCCAGCGGCGGCGGGGTGAGGTTGTCCGCGCCGATGGTGAGATAGAGCCCGTCGGTCACCTCCACCTCGCTCGCGACGCGGGGCAAACCCTGCGGCGTGTCGAAGGGGTCGAGCACCACGTCGATCGCGCGCGCCTCGCCATCCGCGAGCGTCAGCGTGACCATCGGGTTCGCGTAGCCGCTGCCCTCCTCGGGAACGACGTAGTACGTGGCGGTCCACGCCTCGAGCGCCTCGAAGGCATAGGCGCCGTCGGCTTCTGTCGTGATCGTCCTGCACACGTGGCGGCAGACGTTCACGCGCGCCCCGGCGACCGGGTTTCCGTCCGGGTCCATGACGGTGCCCGTCAGCGACGCGGTGAGCGGGACGGTGCTCGACGTGCCCGTGTCGTCCGTGGGCGGAGGATCGTCGGTGTCACCGGCGACCCCGGAGTCGTCGGGGTCGGCCCCGGTCCCCCCGGTGCAAGCGAGGAGCGCGAAGAGCAGGCACATGGCGGGAAGTGTACCGACCTGGCGTCGGGCCGCAATGTGGCACGACTGGACCCATGTGACAGCGAAGGTCACCACACTGCTCGTTGCTCCTGATCACCCCGCCCACACGTCCTGCACGTAGCGACCGTCCGCCTGCAGCGCGTTGAGGTGCTCCCGGGCAGCTTCGCGATCGAGCCCACCCGCCTCGACGAACACCTGCTCGACCGCCTCCGCGACGGCCTCGCGATGGTCTCGAAGGTCACCCGCGTCATGAGGTCGGTCGCGAGGACGGCGGTGCCCGGCCCGCGGCGCTCCAGCACGTCCACGAGGTCGTCCGTGACGGCGAGCATCGCCGGGAAGTAGCTGCGGATCGCCTGCGCCCCGAGCGCGGGCAGGAGCACGCGGTGCGCGACGTGCCAGATCTCGTCCGTGTCGTCGGCGGTGAAGAGTCCCTGGCCTACCGTGTGCGCCCGCAGGTCGGCGAGCGGATTCCGGTCTCCAACGACCACCTTTGGGAAGTCCTCCGGCCGGGCGAGCAGCTCGCGCACCACGTCCGGGTCCGCGCACATGAAGAGCGTCGTCCCGGGGAGCCGGAGGCGGTAATACGGGCCATACGTGCGGCCGAGAGCCTCGGCCTGCTCGAGCAGGTCGTCGCCGCCGCTCACCTGAGGGAGGTTGCCGACGAGCGGATAGGGTGAGGGCCCCGGGATCGCGGCCGTGGGCGCGGGCGGGCCGTCGAGCCGAAGGTTCAGCCCCTCGGGGAGGTGGTCGGAGAGCGCGACGACGTCGCCGTCGGCGTCGCGGAGCACCACGGGGGCGTCGCCGGGGAGGCCGAACGCGGCGCGCACCGCGTGCTCGATGGGTGCGGGGCCCGCGCCCGGGTACCAGGCAATCCGCTCGGTGCGATCGGAGCGGGAGACGTGGAGGACCTTCTTCGCTTCCGGCATGGGGGAGGTATCCCTCAGTCGGACGACGGATGGGAAGTGTGGCCGGCGGCGTCACGCCAAGAGGGGTTTCCGTGCTTCTCGCATGGGTCGCCCTCGCCGCGTCCGCGACGCACTACGGCCTCGACGCCGCACAGGGCGCGCTCTACGTGAGGGTGGCGAAGGACACCGGCACCGTCGCGTCCGCGCTCGCCCACGACCACGTCGTGGTCGCGTCCGGTTGGAAAGGCAGGGTCGCCTGGGGCGAGGGCGTCTGCTCGGTCGACCTCGAGGTGCCCGTGCGGTCGCTGGTCGTGGACGACCCGACGTGGCGCGCTCGCCTGGGTATCGACCAGTCCGTCTCCGAGAGGCAGAGGCGGCAGATCCACGCGAGCATGCTCGGCGAGGGGCAGCTCCACGCGGACGCGTTCCCGCAGGGCGGCCAGTTGCGTGCCACCGGGCGATTCACCATCCGGGCGACCGAGTTCGGCTTCGAGCCCTACTCGGCGTTCCTCGGCGCGGTGAAGAACCTCGACGAGATGGAGGTCGTGGTGGACGTCGTCGGTGTGCCGGAACGGCCCCCTTCCCCCTGACCTGCCAGCCGACCCAGCCGGTGTGACCCAATCGCGCGACCCCGCCCCGGATCGCGTCGTCGTCACCACTGGAACCGCCGCGGACACATCCGAGTGTACGTTTGGGTCCTACCTTCACTCCATGACATGGCTGCTCCTGGCCTGCGGGCCGAGGCTCCCGGAGGTGGGGGTTCCTCCGGAAGGACGCGCGCACGCGCCCGAAGCCCCCGCCCTACCGGACGCACCGGACGGGCCGACACCCGCCGACCCCGTCCTCGCAGACTGGACCATCCTGGTCTTCCTGAACGGCGACAACGACCTCGAGCGCTGGGCCCTCGCCGATCTGTACGAGATGGAGGCGGCCGGGAACAGCAGCCGGGTGCACGTCGTCGTGCAGTTCGACCGCAGCCCGGACTTCGACACCTCCGAGGGCGACTGGACCGGCGCACGCCGGTATCGCGTGGAGGCCGACGTGGACCCGCTCGTCATCGACTCGCCCGTGCTCGAGGAGCTCGGCGACGTCGACTCGGGCGAGCCGGAGACGGTGGTGGAGTTCGTCCGGTGGTCGGCTGCCCGCTTCCCTGCCAGGCAATTCGCGTTGGTCCTCTGGGACCACGGCAACGGCTGGACGCTCGCGCACGAGCCGTCGTTCAGCAAGGGGGTGTCCTGGGACTACACGACCGGCAACTCGCTCTCGGTGGCGCGCGGGGAGCTGAAGGCCGCGCTCGACGGCGCGGCGGAGGCGCTCGGCCAGCCGATCGACCTGTTCGGCATCGACGCGTGCCTCATGCAGACCTGGGAGGTGGCGTGGGTCGTCCAGCCGTACGCCCGCGTTTACGTGGCCTCGCAGGACTACGAGGCGGTCACGGGGTGGGCCTACCACACCACGCTCGCCGACCTGTACGCCGACCCCGGCATGGAGCCCGCCGCGCTGGGCGACGTCGTGGCGAGGCGGTTCCACGAGTCCGTGGACAGCACCCAGTCGGTGCTCGACCTCGACCACCTGCCCGCGCTTACCGACGCGCTGGACGCCTTCGCCGAGGCCGCGCTCGCGAGCGGCGACGCCGCCGACGTGCTCGAAGCCGCGGCGCCCGCGCAGGGTTTCGACGGGGAAGGGTCGACCGACAACGACCTCGTCGACCTGTTCGAGCACCTCGCGATCCGGGACGCGGCCGCGTCGCAGGCCGCCGCCGGCGCGCGTGCCGCCGCGCTCGAGGTCGTGATCGCGAACTACACCCGGGGGGAGGACGTCGCCGAGGCGAACGGCTTGTCGATCTACGCGCCGCCCCACGGGGACGTGCTCGACCTGTACCTCGACGCCGAGTGGGCAGACGCGACGCTGTGGGACGACCTCCTCGTGGAGGGCGCACGGGGACGCTGAGGCGCTCCCTACACTCCCCGGAGCTCGGCCTTGCGCGATCGCACGATCCAGCCGACCCACACGGCCGTCGCAAGGGCCCAGAACGCGAGCACGAGCGCGATCGCGGGGTCGGAATGGACGTGCGGGAGCACGCCGGAGTGCGCGAAGGCGGCGGGGAGGAGGGCGAGCAGCATCCAACCGCCCTATCCCGCGGCGGGGTCGCCCGCTCAACCCGCCCCGAGCCCCGCCACCTTCGGCGTCTCGACGTCGACGCCCCGCCCGGCGCGGCAGCCCGCCACCTGCCCGTCGATCACGACCGCGGGCACCGAGCGGATGCCGAGCGCCTTCGCGCGCGCGGCCACCGCGAGGTCGCGCACGTCGTGGACCTCGATCCCGCAGGACGGGCACGCCACCTCGTTCACGGCGATCCGTAGCCGCGCCACCCCTCGGGCCTGTCGACCGCCGCCCGATCGACCTCGTCCCAGCTCGCGTGGAGCCCGCCTCGGCGAAGGTACGGACCAGGTTCGCGCGGGCGGCCCTCACGTTGGCAGTCCTGCTCGTAGAGGAGCACCCCCGTCGGCGTCAGACGGCCCTTCGGGGAAGCGGGCGCCTCGACCCGGACGGCGCCGCGCCGTCGTGGAGTCAAGGTGGCGGCCGTACCCGGGTACGGAGTCAAGCGGGCGATCGTGACGAAACGTCTCGGTCACACGCCTGCGACACTTTGCCGCATGGTGCCGCGTCGCCCGCGCAGGTATTCCTCGGCCGAACGATGCCGCGCACCCCTCCGAAGTCGCTGTCGGATCCCTCGCTCGCGGTCCGCTGGCTCGTCCGGGCCCGCCGGGGGACCTGGCTCCTCCAGGTCCTGCTGATGGTGGTGGCGGAGGCCGGGACCGACCTCCACGTCCACTCGGCCGCCCTCGTGGGCATCCTCACGGCGCTCCTCGTGGTGGACGTGGCGCAAGCGGTCTGGACACGCCGAAACGCGCCGCCCGCGTGGCTGGCCGTCGGACACGGGATCGTGGATCTCGTGGCGCTGACCGGCATCCTCGCGCTGTCGGGCGGCATCCAGAACCCGCTGATGGCGGCGTACCTGGTCTACCTGGCGCTACTCGCGCTGGTCCTGCCCGCGCGCCGGGTGTGGGGGATCGCCGCGCTCGCCATGGGCATGCAGGCGATCGCCGTGTTGAACCCGGGCCACGTCCCCGGGCTGGAGCCCGAGGGCCTGCCGGCGAGCCACGTGCTCGGCCACGTCGTGGCGTTCGACCTCTCCGCGATCGCGGTGACCTGGGTGGTGACCCGCCTCTCGATGGCGCTCCGCGAGCGCGAGGTGGCCGAACGCGAGGCGGAGGCGAAGCGGGCGACCACCGAGCGCCTGGCGGCGCTGGGGACGCTCGCGGCGGGCGTCGCCCACGAGCTCGGCACCCCGCTGGCGACGATCCAGCTGCTCGCCGAGGAGCAGGCTCCCGGGAACCCGCGCATGGCGGAGCTCCTGGACGAGGTCGACCGTTGTCGTGCGATCCTCGACCGCCTCCGGGGCGCGGACGGGACCGGATCCACCGACTGCGTGCTCGACGTCGCGTCGTGGGTGGCCGAGTGGCGGCGCGGCACCCCCGACGTGGACGTCGCCCTTCGTGATCGAGCCTCCATGCCCCGCGTCGCCGGCGCGGAGTCGAGCTGGCGCGCCGCGTTGTGGATCGCGCTCGACAACGCACGACGCGCAGGTGCGCGCAGGGTCGGCGTGGAGGTCAGCGAAGGGGGTGGGATCGCCGAGGTCCGCGTCACGGACGACGGCGTCGGGCTACCCGCCGAGGAGTCGGCCCGGTGCGGCGAGCCCTTCCGCACCGGTTGGGGCGGGACCGGACTCGGACTCTTCGTGGCGCGGAGCTACGCGCAGTCGGTCGGCGGGGACGTCGTGCTCGAGCCGGGGGAAGGGGGCGGGGCGGTGGCGACCCTGCGGGTGCCACTCTCATGACCACCGTGCTGGTCGTCGAAGACGACGCGGCCTACCGCGAGGTCCTCGGCCGCACGCTTCGGGCCGCCGGCTTACGCGCGGTCGTCGTCGCCGGGCTCGCGGAGGCGATCGGCGCCGCTGCCGCGCAGCCGCCGGACCTCGCGCTCGTGGACCTCCGCCTGCGCGACGGCGACGGGGTCGCCGTCGTCCGCATGCTGGCGAAGGCGGTCCCCGCGTGCCGGTGCGTCATGCTTTCGGGGCACGGCACGATCCCGGCCGCCGTCGACGCCATGCGCGCGGGCGCGGTCGACTTCCTCACCAAGCCGATCCCCGCGGCGGACCTCGTCCAGGCGCTCCGGGACGCGCTCGTGCCGCTGCCCGCCGAGGCGCTCGACACGGTGGAGCGGTCCCACATCCTGGGCGTGCTCCAGGCGTGCGGAGGGAACATCTCGGAGGCGGCCCGCCGCCTCGGCCTCCACCGGCGCACGCTGCAACGGAAGCTCCAGAAGCTCCCACCCGCGCGCTGACCCTGCGACAACGTGTCGCATCCCCGGGGCCCCGCGAGGTCGGTAGGGTGCGCCCCGTCGTGCTGATCGGGCTCCTCATCGAGATGGCGGTGTCGCCGCACGCCTGGGCGCAGGAGGTCCCCGCGCAGCCGGAAGCGTCCACTGAGCCCATTCGCGTGCCCGCGCGCCTCGTGTCGCCGGCCACGCCGGTCTATCCCCCGGATGCGCTGCCCGAGCTCCTCTCCGGCGAGGTGGTGCTCCACGTGACGGTGGCCGTCGACGGGTCCGTGACCGACGTCGCCTACGCGTCCGGCGGCCCCGAGGTGTTCGTGGCGCCCGCCCTGGAGGCCGCGCGCACGCTTCGCTTCGAACCGGCGACGCGGGACGGCCACCCCGTGGTCTCGCGCATCGCCGTCACGTTCCACTTCGAGCCTCCGGTGGAGGCGCCCCCCCCGGACGAGGAGACCATCGAGGAGCTCGAGATCCGCGAGGTCATCCCGCTCGCCGAGCGAGAGACACACGCGGTCACGACGATGGGCGAGCTGGAGCTCGAGCGCGCGGGCGGCGAGGATCTCGGCGAGACGATCGCCGAGGTGCCGGGCGTGGCGGTCGCCCGCGGCAACGGGGCCAACACGAAGCCGATCATCCGCGGCCAGTTCGAGCGTCGGCTGCTCGTGTTGTTCGACGGAGTGCGGCACGAGAGCCAGAAGTGGGGGCTCGATCACGCGACCGAGATCGATCCCTTCGCGGCGGGCGAGATCGTGGTCGTCAAGGGCGCGGCAGGCGTGCGCTACGGCCCCGACGCGATCGGCGGCGTCATCCTCGTGGACCCGCCCCCCATGCGCGCGGACGCGGGCGTCGGCGGAAAGGCGCAACTCGTGGGCGTGACCAACGGGCCCGGCGGCGTTGCCGCAGCGCGGGTCGACGGGGCGCCCCTCGCCCTGCCGGGCTTCGCCTTCCGCGTGGAGGGAAACTACGCGCGCGGGGCTGCGATCCGCACCCCGACGTACGTGCTCGGCAACACCGCGAGCGAGGCGTGGAACGCGGGGGCGACGCTCGGGCTCTCCCGCGGCCACTTGTCGATGGAAGCCGCGTGGCGCCACTACGCGCTGCGGAGCGGAGTCTGCTATTGCGTCCGGAGCGGCTCGCCCGACGATTTCCTCGCGCAGCTCGACGCGGACACGCCGATTGGCGCGGAGAACTGGTCGACCACCTTCAAGTTCGACCGCCCGTACCAGTCCGTGACGCACGACCTCGCGCTCGCGCGTGCCGTCGTGACGCTCGGCGGCGCGGACCTGACCGCCACCTACGCCTTCCAGGCCAACCTGCGGCAGGAGTACGAGCAGACACGCGCGACGATCGCCGGCCCTCAGTACGACTTCACGCTGCGCACCCACAGCCTCGACGCCCTCCTCGACCACGGCGAGGCGGCGCTCGGCGCGATCGGCGCGCTGGAGGGCGGCGTAGGGCTCGCGGGCACCTTCCAGGAGAACATCTACCGCGGCGTCCCGCTGATCCCGAACTTCCGGGCGCTCCAGGGCGGGCTCTACGCGTTCGAGCGCCTGAAGACGGGGCTCGTCGCGGTCGAGGCCGGCGCCCGGTACGACCACCTGTCGCGAGACGCGTTCCTCACCCAGTCCGCCTTCGACCGCAGCGTTGCCAGGGGAACCCTCACCGGCGACGACTGCGCGGTGGAGGCGGACGCCGCGCGTTGCCCTGCCGCCTGGGACGCGGCGAGCGTCTCGCTCGGCGGCCTCTGGCGGGCGATCCCCGACCGGCTGGAAGCCCGGCTCGACCTGTCTTCCGCGAGCCGTTTCCCGAACGCCGACGAGCTCTACATGAACGGGAGCGCGCCGACGTTCCCGGTGTACGCGCTCGGCGACCCGAGCCTCGGGCCCGAGACCACCTGGGGCGCCTCCCCCACGCTCGGGTTGCGGCTCCCGTGGATCGAGGCCGAGGCGTCGACCTACCTCAACTTCATCGACGACTACGTGTACTTCGCGCCGGAGATCGGCGCGGACGGCGAGCCCGTGGTCGACGTCACCATCGAAGGCGCATTCCCACGCTTCTCCTACCGGCCCATCGCCGCGTTGTTCTACGGCCTCGACGGAGGCGTGACCCTCGGCCCGGAGGCCGTCGTGGGCCTCGTGCTGCAGGGCGCGGCCGTGCGCGCCGTCGACACGGGGACGGGGAGCCCGCTCGTGATGATCCCCTCGGATCGCGTCCAGGCCTCCGTCCGGCTCTCGCCGCCCGGCCTCGGACCGTTCGAGGAGACCTTCGCCGAGGTCACGGGCCACTACGTCTTCGAGCAGACGCACGTGGACGCCGGCGCCGACCTCGCGCCGCCGCCGGACGCCTACTTCCTGCTCGACGCGGCGCTCGGCGCGCAGGTGCCGGTGGGCGCGCGCACGCTCAAGGTGGGCGTCGAGGCCCACAACGTCCTGGACGCCCGCTACCGCGACTACACCAGCCTGCTCCGGTACTTCGCCGACGAGCCCGGGCGCGAAGTGCGCCTACGGGTCGGGCTGGAATTCTGACACCCAACGCGGAGGTTGAATTGACCCAAATCGCCCTTCTTGCCCTCGCCGCCTGCGGCGACGTGACCAAGCCCGAGGAGACCAACCCGCAGGAGGTCATCACGACCGTCGCGCTGACGTTCACGCCCGCGTCCGGCGGCGTCCCTCTCGCGTTCGCCTGGGCCGACCCCGAGAACGACGGGGACCCGGTGATCGACGACGTCGTGCTCTCGGATGCCGAGGACTACGGCCTCGCGGTCTCCTTCCTGAACGAGCTCGAGGACCCCGCCGAGGACATCACCGAGGAGGTCGCCGCCGAGAGCGACGAGCACCAGATCTTCTACACCGGGTCGGCGATCGAGGGCCCCGCGACCGGCGAGAACGCCGGCGCGGTCGTCGCGCACGCCTACGACGACAGCGACGCCAACGGCCTTCCCGTCGGGCTGTCGAACACCATCTCGACGCTCGGTGTCGGCAACGGGACCCTGACGGTGACCCTGCGCCACCTGCCCCCGGAGAACGACGTGGCGACGAAGACCGCCACCCTCGCGGAGGACGTCGCGGCGGGAGGGTTCGAGGCGATCCCGGGGGAAACGGACGCGCAGGTGGAGTTCCCGGTGTTGGTGGAGTAGCCGGGCGCCGGGTCGTACGAGGCGATCCGGGCCCAGTCAGAGCTCCACCCGCCTCAACCTCAACGAGTTCCCGATCACGGACACCGAGCTCGCGCTCATCGCCGCGCTCGCGACCATCGGCGAGAGCAGCAAACCGAGGAACGGGTACAGCACCCCCGCCGCGAGCGGCACGCCGAGCGCGTTGTAGACGAAGGCGAAGAAGAGGTTCTGGCGGATGGTGCGCATCGTGGCCCGGGACAGCCGCCGCGCACGCAGCAGCGCGCGGAGGTCCCCCTTCACGAGCGTGACACCGGCGCTCTCCATCGCCACGTCCGTGCCGGTCCCCATCGCGATGCCGACGTCCGCCGCGGCCAGCGCGGGCGCGTCGTTCACGCCGTCGCCGGCCATCCCCACCACGCGGCCCTGCGACCGCAGCTTCTGCACGACCTCCGCCTTCCGCTCGGGGAGCACCTCCGCCTCGACCTCGTCGATTCCGAGCTTCCGGGCGACCGCCTCCGCGGTCGTGCGGCTGTCGCCCGTCATCATCACGACGCGGACGCCCTCCTCGCGGAGCGCGCGCACGACCTCCGCGCTCGTCTCCTTGACCGGATCCGCGACGGAGACCACGCCCGCGGGCGCCCCGTCCACCGCCACGACCATCGCGATCTGACCCTCGGCGCGCAGCTCCTCGGCGACGCGCGCGAGCTCCGTCGTCGCGACGCCGGACTCCTCGAGAAACCGGGCGGACCCAACGCGCACCTCGCGGCCGGCGACCCAGCCGACTACGCCGCGCCCGGTCACGGAAGAGAACCCCTCGACCGTCGGGATGGCGACGCCGCGGGCTTCGGCGCCCCGCACGATCGCGGCCCCGAGCGGGTGCTCGCTGCCGCGCTCCACCGCGGCCACGTGGGCGAGGAGCGTGACCTCGTCACCCGCGAGGGGCACCACCCGCGCCAGCGCCGGCTTCCCCTCCGTCAACGTTCCGGTCTTGTCGACCACGAGCGTGTCGACGCGCTCCATCGTCTCGAGCGCCTCGGCGTCGCGGACGAGGACACCCGCGAGCGCGCCGCGCCCGGTCCCCACCATGACCGCCATGGGGGTCGCGAGCCCGAGCGCGCACGGGCACGCGATGATGAGCACCGCGACCGCGTTCACGAGCGCGTAGGCGAGCCGCGGGTCGGGCCCGACGACGGCCCACGTGACAAAGGTCGCGACGGAGACCACCACGACCGCGGGCACGAACCACGCAGAGACCAGGTCCGCGAGGCGCTGGATCGGCGCGCGGCTTCGCTGCGCCTCGCCGACCATGTGCACGATGCGCGCGAGGAGCGTGTCGCTGCCGACCTTCTCGGCGCGCATCACGAAGCCGCCCGCTCCGTTGACCGTGCCACCGACCACCTTCGCGCCGGGGCCCTTCGCCACCGGCACGGGCTCGCCCGTGATCATCGACTCGTCGACGTGGCTCTCCCCGTCCACGACGACGCCGTCGACCGGAAGCTTCTCGCCCGGCCGCACACGGAGCCGGTCGCCGACCTGCACCTCGGCGAGCGGGACGTCCTCCTCGCCCGCGTCGGTCACGCGCCGCGCGGTGGGCGGCGCGAGCGAGAGGAGGGCCTTGATGGCCGCGCTCGTGCTGGCGCGCGCGCGCAGCTCGAGGACCTGCCCGACCAGCACGAGCGTGGTGATGACCGCGGCGGCCTCGAAGTAGAGCGGCACGCCGCCGGAGTGGCCGCGGAACGCGGGGGGGAGGACTCCCGGCGCGATCGTCGCGACGACGCTGAAGGCCCAGGCGGCGCCCACGCCGAGCGCGATGAGCGTGAACATGTTGGGGCTCCGCGCGACCACGGACTGCCAGCCCCGCGCGAAGAACGGCCAGCCCGCCCAGAGCACTACCGGGGTCGCGAGAACGAGCTGGACCCACGCCGGGAGGTAGGCGCGTCCCGTCGCCATCTCTGCCATCGCGACGACGAGCAGGGGCAGCGAGAGCCCCGCGCCGACCCACAGGCGCCGCGTCATGTCGACCAGCTCGGGGTTGGGCCCCTCCTCGACCGCGGGCGTCACGGGCTCGAGCGCCATGCCGCAGATCGGACAGCTGCCCGGCGCGTCCTCGACGATCTGCGGGTGCATCGGGCAGGTCCACTTCGTGCTCGTGGTCACCCGAGGAGGCCCATGCCTTCGATGTCCATGGTGCGCGTGCGAATGGGTCGGGTCGTCCGTCATGCCTGCGCGATAGCGCCCTGGCGCCGGGACGCCAGTGTGACCAGCGAGGTTCCGATTCCGGCGCGTGTGACTCGTCACGTTACAGACCGCCGTCTGGACGTTGGGTCGCCTGCCGGGGTAGCCTCCATCCGCTGGAGGACCGATGGCCGTCGCCGCCCAGAAGCGCAAGGCGCCGAACGAGTCGGCGGCCGCCACGCAGCTCGCCGAGCAGACACCGCAGGCCCAGCCACGCAACGCCTCGCGTGGCAACCAATACGCCCAGGAGCGGATGCTGGAGGCACAGGCCCGCGACGCGCGAGGCGAAGCTGCGAAGGACGAAGCGCTCTTCCCCCCGATGTCGACCATCCTCGCCACGACGTACGACACCCGGCTCGCCGCCGTGGACGAGGTGGGCAGGCGCTACCCCGGGCTGGACGCGGGCGAGGAGGTGGACGACGAGTTCATCGCGCAGCTGGGCGTCTTCGCGGGTGCGCACCTGCAGACGCGCTGGCAGGAGCAGAGCGGGCGCGGCGACAACATGTGGTGGTCGACGCTGAACTACTCCCTCACCATCGTGCCGAACAGGATCGCGGCCGAGTATGCCTCGGAGCGCACGGCGCGGCTCAGGAAGGCGCGGACGCCGAAGTTGCAGTCCACCAGCCTCGCGGTGGAGAAGATCACCGAGGACCACGTGCGGGAGGCCTGGAAGACCTACTTCGAGGTCTCCGACCGGCACCTCGCGCACGATCACGGCTGGTCCATCCTCGGCATCCGCATCGGCGGCGACGACCTGCCCAGCGCGCAGGAGGCCTACTGGGTCGCGCACATCCTCTCGCTGAAGTACGCCGAGCACCACTACAAGGCGGACCTCGAGAAGAAGCCGCCCCCGCCCGTGGAGGCCGAGTTCCGGAGCGCCTGGTGGGCGATGGTCGAGCTGCTCGACGAGGTCAACTTCTCCACGAAGGCGGGGTTCAGCGAGCTGGCGCTGTCGCTCACGATGCCGCAGCACCTGCTGAAGGACCCGAAGGCGGTGGAGGACCTCCCGCTCACCCAGGAGGCCTTCGTCCGGCTCCTGATCGCGACGCGACGCGCCACGGTGACCATCCAGGGCTGGCTGGACTGAGTGCCGAACCCGAGGGCGCGCTTCCTCACCTCGCTCGGCCCCTTCGAGGCCGAGATCTACGTCGAGCAGATGCCGATCACCGGCGGCAACTTCGTCCGCCTCGCGGAACGGGGCTTCTACGACGGGCTGCACTTCCACCGCGTCGTCGACGGCTTCATGGTGCTGTTCGGCTGCCCGTTCACACGGGACCCGGCCGATCCCCGCGCCGGCCGCGGCGGTCCGCCGGAGGGGAACATCCCCGACGAGTTCCTCGACTCCGCACGCCTCTCGAACGAAGCGGGCACCCTCTCGATGGCGAACGCGAACCGGCCCGACACCGGCGGGTCGCAGTTCTTCGTCAACCTCGCCGACAACCCCTTCCTCGACTGGTTCCGGCCGGGCCCGTCCGCCCACCCGGTGTTCGGCAGGGTGACCGCCGGAATGGACGTCGTGCGGAGGATCGGTGCGGCCCCCACCGACCTCGCGAACCGGCCCGTTCCGCCCGTGCGGGTGGACCGGGTCGCGATCCTGCGCTGATCCCACGCCCACCCGGGCCAAAGTGTCGTGTGCCGACACACTGTGACGCCGTCCGTTCCAAATCGCAATGTCCCAAATGCCCGGAGCGCCTTCGCCGTCCAATCGGCCGCGGGTGACACCTCCCCCCGCGAAGAGGCACGACCCATGACCGCCCTCCTGCTCGCCGTCCAGCTCGTCGCCCTCGCCTCCGCCCACGGCGGGGGCCACGAGCACGCCCCCGACGCCTCCGACGCGACCTCGACCCCCCTCCCCGCGACCTACGCCGAGGTGGTGGACGCCCTCCGGACCGGGCAGACGGACGCCTCCCGTGCCGTCGCGGAAGGGCGGCTCTCGGACCTCCACGCCCTCGCGCGCACGATCTCCGATCTCGCGGTCGCCGCGCCCGTTCGCGCCGCCGGCGTGCCCGGGATGGACCGCGCCACGGTGGCGTTCCAGGCCCTGGAGATCAAAGAGGCGGCGGAAGCCCTGCACCACGCCGGCGACGAGGGCGACGCCGCCGGCGCCGTGGCGGCCCTGGACCGGATGACGAGGCCGCTGATCGTGCTCTCCGCCATGTGACACCCGCGGTCACGCTGTAGCCACGGAAATCGCTGTGCGCATCCAAACGGCCCGCCGTGCCGCTTCGCACACGAACGGAGCCGAACCGCCACCGTACGCACGGCGCGACCGGCCTTTCCGCCCGGGCACGCCGGTTGCACAGGGGTGTGTCTGTCGGGGAATCCGATGAACCACACCACCCTCCGGCTCCGCCGTCTCGGGATCGACACCTACCGCCAGCCCGTGGTCTACATGCGCGCGGACTGTCCGGTCTGCCGTGCCGAGGGCTTCGAGGCCCAGGCGATGGTCGAGGTCCACGCAGGTGGACATGTCGTCGTGGCGGTCCTCAACGTGGTCACCTCCAAGCTCGCGGGGGCGCCGCTCGCCGCCGCCGCCGGGCTGGTCTTCCACGCGCCGGTCGGCACCGTCGTGGTCGCCGGGCAGCCGCTCTACACGCTGCACGCCGAGACGCCCGGCGAGCTCGCGTACGCGCACGCATACGCCGTGACGAACCCCGATCTCGTGGAGGTCGCGTGATCGCCCTCTCGCTCCCCGGCAACGAAGGCTTCGCCGGGCGCCTCGGCCTCCCCGTGCACCCGGTGGAGGTCCACACCTTCCCCGACGGCGAGTCGCGCGTGCGCGTCGACGCGCCCGTGGCCGGCGAGGACGTCGCGGTGGTGTGCACGCTCGACCGACCGGATCCCAAGCTCCTGCCCGTCGGGTTCGCCCTGCAGGCCGCGCGCGACCTCGGGGCGCGGCGCGTCGTGCTCGTCGCACCGTACCTCTGCTACATGCGCCAGGACCGCGCGTTCCGGCCAGGGGAGGCCGTGAGCGCACGGGTCGTCGCCGGGCTCCTCTCCGGGTGGTGCGACGGGCTCGTGACGGTCGACCCTCATCTCCACCGCATCCCCTCGCTACGCGTGCTGTACGCCGTCCCCTCCACCGTGGTCCACGCGGCGCCGGCGCTCTCCGCCTGGGTGCGCGACAACGTCCGCGACCCCGTGGTGATCGGCCCGGACGAGGAGAGCCGGCAGTGGGCCGAGGAGGTCGCCCGCGGCGCCGGGGCGCCGTCCACGGTGCTCCGCAAGACGCGCCGGGGCGACCGCGACGTCGAGGTGACGGTGCCCGACCTGGACCTGTGGACCGGCTGCACGCCCGTCCTCGTCGACGACATCGTGTCCACCGCGCGGACCATGGCCGCCGCCGCGCTCCACCTTCGCGCGGCCGGGACCGCGCCGCCGGTGTGCGCCGTCGTCCACGCGCTCTTCGCGCCCGGCGCCGACGAGACGCTCCGCGACGCGGGCGTCGCCCGCGTCGTGAGCTGCGACACCGTGCCGCACCCGACGAACACGATCGAGGTCGCGTCGCACGTGGCGCGCGCGCTGGCGGGGACGTGATGCGGATCTGGCACGGCCATCCGGACACGCCGCGGCTCCCCGCGCGGCCAATCCCGGGCGAGCCGTTCACGCTGCGGATCGGGACCTGGCCGATCGAACCCGGGCAGTCCGTGCGCGTCCGGTGGCCCGGGGGCGAGGCGGAGGCCCGCTGGCGCGAGAACGCCGGCGCGAACAGCTACTGGGAGGCCGCCATCCCCGGCCTGCCGGCGGGGTCCTCCCCGGTCGAGGTTCAGGGCACATCCCCGGGTGGCGGGGCCGAGCCCCTCCAGCTCACGGTCCGCGTCGGCGCCCGGCTCGACGTCGCGCTGCTCTGGCACATGCACCAGCCGCTGTACCGGGTCCAGCCGGGCTGGTACGCCGCGCCGTGGGTACGTCTGCACGCGCTCCGGGACTACCACGGCATGGGGGCGCTCCTCCTCGAGGAGCCCCGGGTGCGCGTCACGTTCAACCTGACGCCCGTGCTCCTCGACCAGATCGAGGAATACGCGAGCGGGAACGCGACGGACGACCTGCTCGAGCTCACCCGGCGGGACGCCGAAGACCTGGCGCCGGACGAGCGTGATCGCCTCCTCGCGCAAGGCTTCGACGCGAGCTGGCACAGCCAGATCTTCCCGCACCCCCGATTCCGGGAGCTCTTCGCGCGGCGCACCGCCGGAGAGTCCTTCGGCGTGGCTGACGTCCGCGACCTCCAGGTGTGGGCCACGCTGGCGTGGTTCGACGCCGACTTTCGCGCGCGCCCGACGCGCCTGGTCACCGGCGCGGAGGTGGACGTCCACCGACTCGTCCGAAAGGCGGCGGGCTACACCCGCGAGGACGTGGCCTCGCTCCTCGAGGCCCAACAGGCGGTGCTGCGCGCGATCGTGCCGATGTACAGGCGGCTCGCCGATGGGGGCCGGGTCGAGCTCACGACGACGCCCGCCTGGCACCCGATCCTGCCGCTGCTCGTCGACACGGACGCCGCACGGCTCGACCGCGCCGGGGCATCGCTCCCGCCGCGCTTCCGCTGGCCCGAGGACGCCGACGCCCAGGTGCGCATCGCCGTGACGTCGCACGCCCGCCGGTTCGGGCGGGTCGCGACCGGTGTGTGGCCCGCCGAAGGTGCCGTCTCCGCCGCGGTCCCGCCGATGCTGGCGCGCCACGGACTGCGCTGGTTCGCGACCGATCGCGGGGTGCTCGCGCGGTCGGGCCCGTCCGCGGAGAACCCGGAGATGGTCTGCACGGCCTGGGAGCGGGAGGGCCTCGCCGTGTTCTTCCGGGATTCGGAGCTCTCCGACGCAATCGGCTTCCGCTACGGGTCCATCGACGATCCGGACGCGGCGGCGGACGACCTCGTGCGCGCGATCCGCGAGCGGTACGCGCGCCGCCTCGCCGCGGACGGGCCACGCATCCTGGTGCTCGCGCTCGACGGTGAGAACGCGTGGGGCGGGTACGCGGAGGACGGACGGCCGTTCCTGCGCGCGCTCTACCGGCGGCTCGCCTCGGATCCAGAGCTGGCGACCACCACACCGGGCACGTGGCTCGCCGGCGCGGGGCCCCTCCCGAGCCTGCCCGCCCTCGCGACGGGCTCGTGGGTGGACGAGAACGGCTCGCTCCCCGGCGTCGACCTCGGCACCTGGATCGGCGAGGACGAAGAGAACCGGGCCTGGGAGCTCCTCGGCGAGCTGCGCTCCGAGATGGCCGGCTCGAACCCGCCCCCCGAAGCGTGGGAGGCCCTTTACGCCGCGGAAGGCAGCGACTGGACCTGGTGGCTCGGAACGGACCAGGACTCGGGCCGCGACGGGCTCTTCGATGCCCTCTTCCGTGCGCACCTCGGCCGCGCGTGGGCGTCGATGGGGAGCACGCCGCCGTCCTCCCTCGCCGAGCCCGTCGGGCTGGTGCCGGTCCTCTGGACGTTCACGTCGCCCGTCGCGGCCGTGCCGCGCGCGGCCCGCCTCGCCGTCCGGACCAACTGCGCTGGACGGGTTCGATGGGCCGTGGACGACGGCGAGCCCGCCTGGGGGCGCCTCGCTCCGGTGGGCGGGGTCATGGCGGGCGCCCATCGCTTCGAGCGCGTGCTCGGGCCCTTCCCGGAGGGTTCCCGTCGCCTCGCCCTCCAGTTCTTCTGCGAGGAGTGCCGCTGCGCCGGCGGAGATCCATGCTGCCTCGCGCGCGAGCGCCTCGTGCGCCTCCTGCCAGACGGAGCCTCTCCATGAACGACGGGCCCGCGCGCCCGCTCCCCCCGAAGGAGGTCCCCATGGTCGCGTCCTACCCCCACTTCTGCTGTCACGGCGCGCGGTCGCTCTGGGCCGTCGTGCTGGCCGGCGGCGACGGCCGGCGCCTCTCGGAGGTCGCTCGCGCCCGGTACGGCTACGCGCGCCCGAAGCAGTACTGTGACTTCGGCTGCGGCTGCACGCTGCTCGCCCGCACGATCCGGCGCGCCCGCCGGCTCGTCCCCGACGAGCGGATCGTCGTGGTCACCCGCAGCGACCACCACGTCTGGGCCCACGAGTGCCTCGCGCCCTTCCCCCGGGTGCACCTCATCGAGCAGCCCGCCAACCGCGGCACCACCCCCGGGCTGCTCCTGTCCCTGTTCGCGGTGATGGAGGAGGATCCGTCCGCGCGGGCCCTGGTCCTGCCCTCGGACCACGTCGTCGCCGACGAGGCGCGGTTCGCGGACGTCCTGCGCTCCGCCGCGCACTCCCTCCTCGAGGATCCGGACCCGGTGTTGCTGCTCGGAGCGCCCCCCTCGGACGCCGAAGGCGACTACGGCTGGATCCTCCCGCTCGGGGTCCCGGACGAGCGGTGGCCGCGAGTGATCGCGTTCCGAGAGAAGCCGCCTCCCGCCGAGGCGCGTCGTCTGGTGGCCCGCGGCGCGCTGCGCAACACCTTCGTGATGGCGGCGGAGCCGCGCTCGCTCGTCACCCTCGCCATGCAGCACGTCCCGGGATGGTACCGAGGGCTCGTCCTCTCCGCGCGCAACCCGGAGACCATCGCGGAGGCCTACGAGACCCTCCCCTCGTCCGACTTCAGCCGCGACGTGCTCGAGCGGGCCCGGTGCGAGCTCCGCGTCGTACCGACGGGCGAGGTCGGCTGGGACGACATCGGGACGCCCGACCGCCTCGCCCGCGCGATGGAGCGGGAGAGCGCGGCGACTGGGTGATCCCCCATGCCCGATCCCTCCCTCGGCAGTCTCCTCCACGTCGCGCTCGTGGTCGCGGGCCTCTGCGTGTTCGAGATCGTCAGCAGCATCGACAACGCCGTGGTCAACGCGGAGGTGCTCGGCACGATGAGCCCTCGCGGGCGTCGGTGGTTCCTCGTGTGGGGGCTCCTCGTCGCGGTGTTCCTCGTCCGCGGCGCGCTCCCCTGGGCGATCGTGTGGGTGGTGAACCCGTCCATCGGGCCCCTCGGCGCGCTCACCGCGACGCTGGGCAGCGACCCGGTCGCCGCGGCTGCCGTCGAGCGCTCGGCGCCCGTGCTCATGGCGGGAGGGGGCGTCTTCCTGCTCTTCCTGTTCGCGCACTGGATCTTCGTCGAGCCGAAGGAATTCGGCCTGTGGCCCGAGCGCTTCATCGCGCGGCAGGGCGTCTGGTTCTACGCCGCGACCTCCTTTCTCCTCGCGGCGATCGTGTGGGAGGCGATTCACCTCGACATCCACGTGGCCTTCGCCGCCGTGCTGGGTTCGACCGCGTTCTTCATCACGCACGGTTTCAAGCAGAACGCGGAGCTCGCGGAGCAGCGGCTCATCGCCGGCGGCGTGGCCATGACCGACGTGAGCAAGATCCTGTACCTCGAGGCCATCGACGCGAGCTTCTCCATCGACGGCGTGCTCGGCGCCTTCGCGTTCACGCTCTCCATCCCGCTCATCCTCGTGGGCAACGGGCTCGGCGCGATCGTGCTGCGGCGCCTGACCATCTCCGGCATCGACCGGATTCGGAGCTACCGCCTGCTGAAGAACGGCGCCATGTACTCGATCGCGGTCCTCGGCTCGGTGATGGTGCTCGAGGCCTTCGGGCACCACGTGCCGACCTGGCTCGCGCCCACGTCCACGTTGGGGATCGTGGGGTACTTCCTCTGGCGCTCCGTGCGCCGGGAGGTCGGTTGAAGCGCGTACTCGGCATCTGCGGGCAGGCGCCGAGCGACTTCCCGGAGATCGCCCGGTTCCTCGTGGCGGAAGGGATCGACAGCGTGTCGCTCGATCCGTCTGCCGACCTGCGGATCCTGCCGGTCCTCGCGGACGCCGAGCGCGAGGCCGAGCCTGCGAAGTAGGTGCGTCGCCACGCGCGGATGCGCGGGATGCGCAGCGACCCGGACCGGCTGAGGAGGTGGGGCGCGGCCTGACCCGGTCCAGCCCGGGCGTCCGTCAAAGCAGCCCGTGGTACTTCAGGATCCCGTCGGGGTCGGTCGCCCACAGCGCCGGAAACCGCTCGATGCACATCGCGCAGCACTGGTTGAAGATCATCTTCTTCCCACGGAAGCGGGGGTCCGCGCCTTCGTAGGCGACCGTGGACGTGAAGGCGTCGAGCTTCGCGGGGTCGAGGGGGGAACGCGACACCGCACAGCGCGAATTGTTCACCCGGACGACGTCGCCCTCCACCGTGTAGGCGGCGGTCTCGCCCCGCGTGACGGGGGCCCGGTCCTCGGTCGGCGTGGCCGAGGTAGCCTCGGCGGGGGCCGAACCCGCGCAAGCGAGCGAGGAGAGGAGAAGAGCGAGCATCGCGACCTCCAGAAGGGACACCCGTGAGCAGCAAGCAGTGTGCCACCGAACTCGCGGCCACCGCCCCCGCGTGACCGATTTGGTTACTGTGCAGGAACGCGCGCCGGGGAGTGCCAGATGACACGAGCGACCCAACGTCGCCGGGCTCGCGCGTGCCTATGACCGTGAGGAACAGGAGGACGGAATGGGCTCGACCGAGGTGCTCTTGCGGCTGAACGAGGCGCGGGACCACGATCTCGCGACGCCCGCCGCGGCGCGGGCCATCGACGCGTGCGTCGAGGCGGCCAAGGCCGCGCTCGTGTGCGCGGACGCTTGCGCGCCGCTGGCCGAGGCCTTCCGCCTGACCGCGTGTGTCGGGAAGACCACGACGGCCTCGGAGCGGTGCTGGGAGGCGGCGAAGGCCCTGCTCCAGACGGTCCACGACCGTCCTTCGGTCGTGTCGCGCCTCGAGGCGTGCCGCGCCGCCTGCGACGAAGCGGGGGCGGTCTGCCTCCCGCACGCTCCCCATCACGAGTTCTGCCGGATCTGCGGCGCGGCTTGCCGCGAAGCGTCCGCCGCTTGCGGTGAGCTCCTCGCACAGTGGCGCGCTCGGGCCGAAGCCACACCCGCCTGATCGTTCTCGGTCAGTGATGCCCGGCGTGCCCGCCGTCTTCGCCCCCTTCGGGGTCCGTGCCGGTGTCGCCGCTGCCCGTGTCGTGAACGCAGTCCATGCCCATGTCGTGCATGGACCCGCCCATGCCGGTGTCGTGCATCCCTTCGTCGTGCATCCCCTCGTCGTGCATGCCCGCCATGCCCGTGTCGTGCATGCCCGCCATGCCCGTGTCGTGCATGCCGTCGGCCATGTCCGAGCCGTGCGCGGCGGTGCCGCCGGTGTCGTGGTGGTCCGCCGAGCTGGAGCTGCCGTCGTGCGCGCCCTTCGCGGCGCCCCCCGTGGGCACGGCGTCCGGCCGACACGCGACGAAGAGCGGGATCACGACGAGAGACAGGCGCATGGGGTCCTCCGGCCGGCCCGTGGGTGGGCCCGGCTGCATGAAGTTACACCGTGGACGTCCGGCTGTCTCGGCCGGGCCCGTCCGTCCTCGGACCTGTGACAGAATTAGTCTCGTTGGGACTCGGCCGCTCACATCGCCGGGCACGGGGCTTGCTTCGACGGGGGGCATGACGCCCGCGCTCCTCTTCCGCGTCCTGAGAAACCGCGCCCGCCTCGCCGAGCACGACGCCTGGCCACGCGCCCGCCTGCTCGCGGCCCGGTCCGCGGCGTTGTCTCGCCTCCGCGTGTTCGCCGCCTCCCGATCCTCATACTGGCGCGAGGTGCTCGCCGACACCGAGGGTGCGCCGCTGGAGCGCCTCCCCATCCTCACGAAGGCCGAGTTGATGGCTCGGTGGGACGACATCGTCACCGACCCGGACCTCCGGCTCGCGGACGCGCAGGCGCACGTGGCCGAGATGGCCGCCGGAGCTCTGTTTCGGGGCCGCTGGTACGTCTCAGCGACCTCCGGGACGAGCGGAACCCGCGGGGTCTTCGCGTGGGAACCGTCCGAGTGGGCGTGGATCCTCGCCTCGTACGCGCGCGCGCAGGACTGGGCCGGCGTCGGTGTCAGCCTCGCGAAGCGCAGGCGGATGGCGGTCGTCAGCTCGAAGGCACCGTGGCACCAGTCGGCCCTCGTCGGCGCGACGGTCGACAGCCCGTGGATCCCGACGCTGCGCCTCGACGCGGCCGCGCCGCTCGCGGAGACGTGCGCGGCGCTCGACGCGTTCCAGCCGGAGACCCTCGTGCTCTACGCGTCGATGGCCCGCGTCCTCGCCGAAGAGCAGCTCGGAGGTCGCCTGCGCATCCGGCCCCGCGCGGTGTTCTGCGCCTCCGAGGTGCTGACGGGCGCGACCCGGGCCCGGGCGCGGGACGCGTGGGGGAGCGAACCCTTCGAGGTCTACGCGGCCACGGAGCCCGCCGGCATCGCGTCCGAGTGCCTCGCGCACCGGATGCACCTGTACGAAGACCTCGTCATCCCGGAATTCGTCGACGAGGGCGGGCGAGCCGTTCCGCCCGGCACCTTCGGCGCACGGACGCTGGTCACCGTCCTGTTCTCCCGGACCCTCCCGCTCCTCCGCTACGAGCTGGACGACCGCGTCCGCCCGTCCGCGGAGCCGTGCGGATGCGGGCGTCCGTATGCGACGATCGACGGCATCGAGGGCCGTGCCGACGAGGTGCTGGAACTGCCCGCCGCGGCCGGAGGCACCCTCGCGATCCACCCCGTGCTGTTCCACCAGGTCCTCGAGCCGGTGTCGGCCCACGGCTGGCAGGTCGTCGCGAACGGCGACGCGATCACGGTGCTCGTCGCCCACCCGGTGGCCCCGTTCGACCCGCGCGCGCTCGCGGCGGCGCTTTGCCGCCGGTTGCGCGAGGCCGGCGTGCTCGCCCCCGCGGTCAGGGTGGAGACGGTGGACGCCATCCCGCGGGGGGCCACGGCGAAGGCACGTCAGGTCCGGCGGGCCTGACTCACGAGGACGTCGCCGCGGCCACGTGGGATGGCGAGAGGCGAACCCGCCGGTTCCTGGTCCCGAAACGCCCACCCGGGGTGCGCGAAAGGACACAGTCCCGAATGGTCGAGGTTGGGTCTCGGGGACGCCGCGGCTGTGACACCGGCGGGCACGGCCCCCACCCGTGTGACTCCCAATGTCACATTCGCAGTGAAAACGCTCGTCCCCCCGACGCAGCACGCAGTACGCCGTCGCTTTCCCCGCGTTGGCTCCTGCGTGTCGGAGAAACCCGTTCCCCGCGCGTCGGACGCCCTTACAGACCATGGCACGCCGCGTGCAACCCCACTCCCCCCCATGACCTGGCTCCTGCTCGCGACCCTCGCCACCGCGGCCGTACCTGCCGACCTGGACGCGCTGGTCGCCCTCGCGCTCGAACGCGATCCGGCCGTGCTGGCGCTGTCCCGTGACGCGGAGGCGGCGCGCGCCGCGGCGGACGCGGCCCGGACGCCCATGAACCCCGAGCTGATGGTGGGCGTGGACGCGCTCGGGGCGCCCGCGGACGCCGCGGACCCCACGATGGCGATGGTCGGGGTCGAGCAGATGCTCCAGGGCTGGGGCCAGGCCCGCGCGCAGGCGGCGCGGGTGGAGCTCGACGCGACGCGCGCGGAGTCCGACCGCGCGCGGGTCGAGGCGGACCTGCGGCTGCTGCTCGCGCAGAGCGCGGTCCGGATCCGCGCGGAGCGAGACGACGCCGCGCTGCTCGACGAGCAGATCCGGCAGGCCGCGGCGTTGCGGGAGGTGGGGCTGCGTCGCTGGCGGAGCGGCGCGGCGCCCGGCGGCGGCGGCATGTCCCCGGGGATGCCCGCCGGCGGGATGGACGAGATGCCCGAGAGCGCGCCGCCCCGCGTCGAGCCACGCAAGAGCGGCGGCGGTGGCATGGCGGGAATGAGCGGAGG